>JACZTA010000078.1 GCA_022573915.1 Bacteroidota bacterium
CATGAAATACATAGAAAAGATAGAAAAACACAGCAGGGGATATTATGGAGGTGCTTTAGGTTACTTCCTGCTAAACGGCGAACTCAACACAACCATTATTATCAGAACGGCGCATATAAAAAACAACAAACTAAGTTTCCTTGCGGGTGCCACCCTTTTGCACGAATCGGAACCGGCTGACGAATTGAATGAGATAAAATATAAATCAAGAGCCTTCCTGGAAACAGTCAAAAATATAACAGGCAATTATGCAAGAGTATAAACGCATATTAATTATTGATAACTACGATTCATTCACCTATAACCTGGTGGATTACTTTAAGAGATTGAATTGTGAAGTGGAGGTGTTCAGAAATACCATCGACCCGGAAACATTGAGCAACAAGTCATTCGACCTGTTAGTATTATCTCCAGGGCCTTCGGTTCCAAAGAATGCCGGAAACCTCTTTAAGATCATCGAATTGTTTTATAATACCAAACCCATTTTAGGGGTGTGCCTCGGACTCCAAGCCTTGGTCGAATTTTTTGGCGGATCGCTCAAACACGTTGAACCCATGCATGGCAAGATCGATAAGGTGATACACGACCAGCAGTCGATATTTACCGGATTAACACCCAATATTGAAGTAGCAAGGTATCACTCTCTTGCCGTAGATAATGTACCCAACAACCTTGTGGTCAGCTCGCGATCGCAGGACGGAACCATCATGTCGGTACGACATAAATTTTTGCCAATTGAAGGAATACAATTTCATCCCGAGTCTATCCTGAGCATGAAAGATGATGTGGGTATGAAAATTATAAAGAACGTAATCGCAGGAAAGATCTCTACAGGTAATGTGGGATATCTCAATCTGATGAAAGTACTTCAGAATGGTGCGTTCTTGCAGCGAGAAGACATAGAGGGATTCATTGAAAATATTGCCGAAAACCAGTTAACGGAGGATCAGAAATTAGTGCTGCTGGTCTCGTTTTCCTATAAATTAAAGAACCCTTATTACCTAAATGAATTCATAGAGGTATTATCAGAGTATGGCACGATCAAGGATGCCCATAACCTGGGCATGCAGGCATTGGACGTTTGTGGAACCGGTGGTTCGGGCCTACCGAGAATTAATACCTCGACACTGGCTGCCCTGGCTTTGGCTGCCCTGAATGTGCCGATCCTCAAACATGGAAACAAGGCCGCTTCGGGCAGGTTTGGAAGTTTTAATCTACTCGAAGAACTTCAGATCCCGATAAAATATTCCAAGATACTGAACAAGAGAGCATTTGAAAAAACGAACCTTTCATTCATCTACGCTCCTGACGTTCATCCTATCATAGGCCATTTTGCTAACTCCAGAGCCAGAATTGGTGTCCCCAGCATATTTAATGTGTTGGGCCCGCTTTTGAATCCTTTCAATCCCAAACGACAATTCATCGGGACAGCATTCAAAGAATATATGGATCTCATTTTCGAGACTGCAATTTTGATGGGAAAGGAGCATGTGGTTGTCGCACGCGGCCATGATGGACTCGACGAAATATCTATCAGCGCTCCCACCCATGTGAAGATATTCAAGAACGGACAAAAGGAATATATGGATATCCATCCTGAGGATTTTGGAATTGAGACGGTTCCGTTTTCAAAACTCAAATCGAATAGCCCACAAGAAAGTTTAGAAATAGCTGAGAAAATTATGGATGGGGTATTGGATACCGAGCACTATAAACTGATCGCGGCAAATGCAGCTTTCATTTACGCACAGTTCGAAGAAGACATGTCGCTCCCGGAAGCTTATAACAAAATTGTAAAACTATTAAGATCAGGCAGGCTCAGAAAAAAACTGAACGATTATAAACACATATTTAACGGAAAGACACATGGAAAAAAGAGACTTACTAAAAGCCATCATTGATAACAAACGCAAGGAAATTGCACATTTATACAGCAAAATAGATTTAACGACACTCAAGGCAAAGGTCAACATAAGTCCAATTTCATTTTATGACCGCATCAAAGCGACAATCGCAGAGGGAGAACCGTTCTTTATCACCGAATTTAAAAGAAGATCACCTTCTAAAGGCTGGATCAAAGAAAATGCAAACCTCGCCGACCAGGTAAATAAGTACGTTGAGATGGGAGCCAATGCCATCTCGGTGCTGACAGATAAGAAATACTTCGGTGGTTCATACGAGGATTTAGCAGCGACCGGAAATCTGTTACGCGGAAAGTCAATGATAATTCTCCAAAAAGACTTTATTCTGGATCCTATACAAATTTACCTGGCAAGATTAAGTGGCGCTCACGCCATATTACTTATTGTGAACTTGCTAAGCGTTGAGGAGTTAAGCGTCTTTAGAAATATTGCCGAGTCGCTGGGCATGGGAGTATTGTGCGAGGTTCATGATCTATCAGAATATCATATCGTACAAGACATGAAATTTCCTGTAATCGGAATCAATAACAGGGATCTCAAGACGCATAAGATATCCTTGAATAGAACCAACTATATCGCAATCAATATCCGAGACGAGGCCATTTTAATCACAGAGTCGGGTATAATGAATCATCGAGATCTTGGAATAGTAAAGGATCATGTGCAAGGCTTTTTGATTGGCACTTCCCTGATGCAGCAAAAAAATAGCATTAGTCTGCGAGAACAATTGCATCTGGCCGGGGGATATTTTTTAAAAGCTTGTGGCATCAGAAATGCAGAAACACTTAAAAATAACCCGGCGGACTGGATCGGAATAAATTTTTCTAAATATAGCAAGCGTAAGGTAGAGTTAGCTCAATTGAAAGAAATGGATATTCCATCTAACGCGGTAGCAATTTTCAGAGACAATTCCCCATCAGAGATCATCTCTATCCTTAGTCGATTTCCATTCAAGGCCGTACAATTTTACAGTGATGCAATCACTATTGAGTTCATAAAAAAGATCAACCAAAAAGTATTCCTTGCATTTCCATTAAAAAGTGAATCGGATTTACTAAGTGTTGAATCTTTTGCACCCTACGTCGACCTGTTTATTTTGGACGGCGCCGAACCAGGAAGTGGAAATCACATTAACATCATGGTTCCCGAGTACTTCCCCTACCCTTTTCTCCTGGCAGGCGGGATTGATTCAAAAAATTTAGACAGGGTTAAATCATTTAAAAACTGTATCGGTGTCGATATTGCTACAGGTGTAGAGACCGACGGCGAAACCGACATTGAAAAAATATTTATCATCAAGGATCATTTATCCAAACTAATTAAAACTTCCAGCTATGTTAGTAGTAATGCATAAGGATGCAAGCGAAAAACAGATACAAAACGTTTTAGCACATTTCAGAAATTTGAAATTAAAACCGGAAAAACTACCCGGTTCTCAAAGAGTTACTATCGGTATCACAGGGAATGACCGTTACATCCCGAATGACGAAGTATCGCGATTGCCCGGTATTGTGGAGGTGATTCACGTAACGCATAAATACAAAAAAGTAAGCAGAGAATTTTACGCGAAGGATACTAAGGTACGAGTTGGAGATGTGGTATTCGGAAACGGAAAACCGGTGATGATAGCCGGCCCTTGCAGTGTTGAATCGGAAAAACAATTTATTAAAACAGCCAAGTTTGTAAAAAAGCTGGGTGCCGAAGTAGTGAGGGGAGGAATTTTTAAACCCAGGACCTCTCCCTACTCCTTTCAAGGATTGGGATATAAAGGGCTCCAGATTCTAAAAAAGATGAGAGATGAAGTTGGATTACCTTTTTGTGTTGAGATCCTTTCGGTCGACGATATTGAACTGTTTGCACATGAAGTGGATATCATCCAAATCGGCGCAAGAAGTATGCAAAACTTTGACCTGCTAAAACGACTGGCAGAAATTAATAAGCCCATGCTCTTGAAAAGAGGGCCATGGGCTACGGTGGAAGAATTTCTACTGGCTGCAGAATACTTGTTAAGTGGAAGTAATAACCAGGTTATTCTTTGTGAACGGGGAATCAAGACGTTTGAGAGCAGCACCCGAAATACGCTTGATCTGAATTCGGTTGCTTTGATCAAGAAACTCACTCATTTACCTATTATTGTTGATCCGTCACATGCAGCCGGAAATCACGAAATAGTTGGACCATTATCACGTGCAGCCTTGGCAGTTGGCGCAGACGGACTACTTGTAGAAGTACATCCGAACCCATTAAAGGCTTTATCTGATCAAAAACAACAACTTGATTTTAAGGAGTTTGAACATCTAATGAAGAGTCTTCAAATCTTCATGTGAGAAGCTGCTTGAATAAAAAGGCAAGTGACAAATATGTCAGACACAAAAATTAAATCCATAAAGGAATACGTTCTAGATTCCACGAGTTTTTTCGGTGAATATGGTGGCTCGTTCATACCGGAGGTAATCAAACCCAATCTGGACGAACTGACCGAGACTTTCATGGCATGCATCAAAGATGAATCCTTTGAACGCGAATTACGCACTGAACTCAAACAGATCTCCGGCCGTCCTACCGCGTTTACTCCACTGCCTAATCTCACCGAAAAGATAGGAGGTGCTCAATTATGGTTCAAGAATGAAGGACTCAACCATACGGGTGCGCATAAGATCAATCACTGTATTGGACAAGCGCTTGTCGCTAAAAGGTTGGGGAAGAAAAGAATTATTGCAGAAACAGGTGCGGGCCAGCATGGATTGGCGACGGCTACCGTTTGTGCAAGATATCAAATGGACTGTGTGATTTATATGGGAAGGAAGGATTATAACAGGCAAAGGCCTAATGTATTCTGGATGGAGCTGCTCGGCGCCACGGTAATACCGGTGGATGACGGGAGTCAAACCTTAAGCGACGCAGTTATCGCAGCTTTTAAAGATCTGATCTCTAACCCGGAGGATACACATTATCTGCTGGGTTCAGCTGTGGGCCCTCATCCTTATCCATTGATGAACACTTACTTCCAAAAGATCATTGGGGAAGAAGTTCGTGAACAAACCAAAGAACAATTTGACCGATTGCCCGATTGCCTGGTTGCATGTGTCGGCGGCGGCAGTAATGCGCTGGGATTATTTTTTGACTTTCTGGATGACCGCGGGGTAGAAATGATCGGTGTAGAAGCCGGAGGAAGGAGCACCCAAGCAGGAGATCATGCCGCCAAACTATTGCAGGGTGAGAAAGGTATATTTGAAGGCTATTATTCGTACTTCCTGCAAGACGGAGATGGAAATATCTCTGACACACATTCCGTTTCAGCCGGTTTGGATTATTGCGGAGTAAGCCCAATACTGGCCTATCTAAAAGACACAGGCCGCGTAAAATTTGAAGTTGCCGACGATAAGCAAGCACTTACTGCACTGGAAGAATTGTCGAAGGCCGAAGGATTTATTCCCGCCCTGGAATCGGCTCACGCCTTTGCATACGCATTTAAATATGCCAGGGAGTTATCGAAGGATAAGTTGATTGTCATCAATTCTTCCGGAAGAGGTGAAAAAGATCTTTTTATCACGATGGAACATTTCCAGAAAGAAGGCTTAACCAAATTTCTTAAATCACAATTAAATGGAGATGGATCATGAACGGGTATAATAATCCATTGATGACACATCTCATCATTGGCTACCCTTCCCTGGAAGAAAGTTTTAATACGGCAGAGCTATATACTCAGTATCAACCGGAGTTCCTTGAACTTCAGATTCCATTTTCCCATCCTACCGCTGATGGAAGCAAAATCACTGAGGCAAACAAAATAGCCATTCAGAAAAATGCTACCACCATGGATGATAGCATGAATTTCATCGAAAGGTTTAGAAAAAAGTATCCTGATCAGAAATTGATGATCATGACTTATTGTAATAAGATCTTCAGATATGGTATCACTGAGTTTTGCCGACAAATGGATACCATGGGGATAAGATATATTATCATCCCCGACCTGCCGGTTGATAGTAATATCGCCGCCGCGATTCATGATAACAAAGAAATACAACTGGTTCCTGTCATTGCACCCAATATACCTGAGCAAAGGTTAAATAAAATCCTCTCTTTTGAACCTGATTATATATACCTCATGGCAGATTACAAGATCACAGGCAGTGATTTTGGAATACATGAGAAGCTAGAGAATGTAGTTGGCAACATTCGTAAGAGATCTGATGCCCGGATTGGTATTGGGTTTGGGATTGGAACCGGAGCACAAGTGAAGGAAATATTAGAGCTTGGCGATTTTGCAATTATCGGAAGTGAGTTAATTAATGCTCAGATCGAGAATAGATTGGAGGATAAACTGCGCGAGTTGATTGCTTAGAAATAATTAGTTACCCTATCTCCTTAATGACAAACCCGAGTTTTTCAATATCCATCCAATACTGCGGATAGGATTTCTCTACCACTAATGGATCCTGAATATTGATGGTATCCAAGACCATGGCTAATGGAGCAAAGGACATTGCCATTCGATGATCTTTATAGGTTTCAATCTCGACCGCTGATTTTTGTTTTTCAATACGACCATCTGATCTCCAACTATTATTTTCATGATTGAAATCTATATTAAACTTGGTCAGCTCATTCTTTAAAGCTGTTAACCGGTTTGTTTCTTTGATGGCTAAATTTTCTATACCCGATATAACTGCGGGAATCCCAAGGGCTGCACAGGTGACAAAGATGGTTTGTGCCAGGTCCGGATGCTCTTTCAGACTATGTTCAAATTGTTCAGTACGCTCTGATCCCTTTGTTAAGATGATACCTGTTTCGGTGTAGCCTGTATTAACACCCAGTTCTTCCATGAACGAAGCTATCTCAGCATCCCCCTGCAGCGAATCTTCCTGTAATCCGTCCAATTCGATATTCACTTCCTCCCCCATCGCGGCCATTTCATAATAATAAGATGCAGCACTCCAATCGGCTTCTATGGATATGTCTTTGGCAATATAATCCTGCTCAGGGATCATGATAATATTTCCATCCACCTCAAGATCGATCCCAAAAAACTCCATCAAGCTTAATGTCATGTTGATATAAGGAATAGAGACCACATCTCCCGTAAGTTTAAGTGTGAGGCCATTGGGAATCACCGGTCCAATCATCAGCAAGGCGCTAATAAACTGACTGCTTGTTCCGGCTTCAACACTTATTTCCTTGCCTTGCAGATTTCCTCCTTGAATCTTTAGTGGAGGGAATCCATCCTTCTCCAGGTATTTAATTTTTGCCCCCAGCTCCCGGAGCGCACCCACCAGTTCACCGATCGGCCTGCGCCGCATCTGCTCTGTTCCGGTGATCGTCCATTCGTCTTTGACCAATGCACAAAGTGCGGTCATAAATCGCATGGCTGTCCCTGCAGCTTCAACATCTATGTCCACTTGAGCCTCCGTAAAGATATTTTGCAACACGCGAGTATCCCTTGATTGGGAAAGATTATGAATAGTGAATTTCTCCTTGCATAGCTGTTGTATGATCAGACTTCTGTTAGCGATACTCTTGGATGGGACAAGGTCGATCTTGCCTTTGAGGATTTTATTAGATTTAGAAACCTTGTAAAACATAGTCAATGTTTCGAGAAGATGCTAAGATAAGATTGAAATAATAAATGAGTTGGATCAAATAAAAAAAGGGATGCGCTCGCCATGAGATCATCCCTTTTCCGTAGGTAAGTAAGTTAAATCTTTATTGAACTATTAATTTCTGAGTGAGTGTCATGCCGGGTGAGGTAGCAATGACTGAATAGATACCCGCACTCAAGGTTTCCTCGAAGCAGATCATCGAAATAATAGTTTCGAATTCCGTATCTATTTTATAAGTATAAACTTTCTTTCCAAGCTGATCAAAAATTCTCACTTCAATGGGTTCCTCTGATGCATCAATATTGGATAACTGTAAGTTCAACGTAGCTCCATTGGATGGATTAGGAAACAGATACAAACCAGGATCAGTATTATTTTCTATTTCTACAGATATCGGTCCATACATTTTGGAGTCGCCGTTGAAATCAACCTGCAAAAGTCTATAATAAGAAGTTCCTTTATGAGGATTCAGATCAATATAGGAGTATTCTGTTTCTGTAAAGCTATTACCTGCTCCGGCTACTCTATTAATAATATCAAATCCGGTTCCATTCTTACTTCTTTCCAGTTGGAAGTATTCGTTATTAATTTCAGATGCTGTAGACCATATTACCTGCACTTTATCTATAAGGGCGGTAGCTTCGAATGAGGTCAGTTCTATCGGCAAGGCACCCGGACTTCCGCCAGTAAAATTATGCCCTGCGGGAATGGTAGTAATGCCCATTGTGCTAAATAACGTGTTAGTACCTGCATTAACACTTTGATAAATCCACCAATCTGATCCGTCCCACTTTGCGGTTTCCATGTTTACTTCCGTACCTGATATATCCGCGTCAGTATAAACATAACTCACATCATAATCGATCGAGTTAAATCAACCTTCATTCATACTCCAGTAGCGTGTAATAAAGCCGCCGTCTCACATATTAGGTTCTTTAGCATCTGTTACGTTTAGACTAACAAAATCAGACCCGCCGTAACCTGCGCTGTTTAAAGTAAATGTAAACGGAGAATATTCATCATCATCCCCCACGGGGTAATTGATTGTTCCGGTTGCGTCGAAATTCTTGATCATCACTCCTCCGTTAGAAGCCGTGGCATCAATATAACTTGCGATGCTTCCACCTGCAGTAGTACCGTCATTATTAATAGTCAGGTCAAACGTTCCAAGTTCAACAACTCCATCAGTCATGGTTAAGGTACCCTCAATTGAAACATCTCCTTCCAGGGTGAGTTGGGGTGAAGTTCCAAAAGTATTGTTGATGGTAACATTCATATATTCAAAATCGTCAACACCGGCACCTGCATCTTCCGCAATGATCTGAGCAGCAGGACCTTCAAAGGTTACAAGGGAATTATGCTTACAAGTGAGTGCACCATAATTATTTGGTGATGCGGCTCGAACAAAGTCACCTGAAATACCTATTTCCGAATCATCTTCAATCTGGATATACACTGTACCGTCTGCTAACCCAGCAAGGTTAACATCGGATTTTGCAATTATTTTAGTATCGTCTTTCAATAAAATATAAAGTTGGTTAGTGCTGGCATCATTATAATCTAAGGTTATTACACCATCAACTGTTAAAGTCGTGAAGTCTTTGAATTGAAGAAATATGTCATCTCCACTATTATGCTCCATAACGAGATTTCCGTCCACGACCAAACTTGCACTTCCTCCTCCATCTCCAAATTTAACTTTCATGTCATCTCCGCCATCAAGGTAGAAATAACAATTGCCATCCACATCTAAGTAGGTAAAATCATCAAAATCAATTTCCGTATCATCCCCGCCATTCATGTCCATTGTAAAATCGCCACCGACATATACCTGGGATTTATCGGTAATCCGGATAATGAATTTTTTACCTGCGTCCATTCTGCAATACATATCTCCATCGACTTTCAAAACAGAACTATCAGATAGTTCAATTTCTTTATTGTTTTCATCAGATTTTGCATTCAAGTAATTGAAGGTAAAGTTTCCGCTGACATACATCATAGTACCGTCATCTTCCATTTTCAATCTCAACTTCTTCTTCCTGTTATTATCAGCTGTTCTTGTAAATACCGTATTACCTAAAACCTTAAGATATGAGTTGTCATCCTCTATCAGAATCGTTACATCCTTATCAACGTCTTCTGCTATGGCCCAAAAATTAGATGTTATCACCAAGCCATAAGCGGATGATATCTTCAGTTCGGCATTGCTGCCGCTGAGATTGGTAAGTAGGAGGGACGTTACAGTGTCATTGGCATTTAAGACGTTAATTTTATACTTATCAATTACAACACTATCTACATTATCGGGAACGCAGCTACAGCTGGCGCCGCCTACACCAATAGTAGACCATGTATTGACATCGTCCCAGTCGCCATTTTGCCTGGCATATTTGGTTCCGGCATTCAAACTCGAATAAAGGAGTAAAAAGGTAAGTAGAGGTACAAATACCTTTAGCGCATTATGAATGGATTGCATAATGTGCAATAAATATATATACAAATAGTACATAGTTGAGCTTCAATCCATAGGCAAGTTCTATTACGGAGTACCAGGAGGCAGCGTTGCCATAAGAGCCGGAAAAACAAGTCTTATTTGACCAAACACCAAAAATATTCGGTGAGTGGGAGGATACTTTAAAACTTTGGTCAGAAATTAGCTCGCGGGCATAAGCCAAGTCAATTCAATAATGAAATTGAATTATTGTGGGATGTTGTGTCCCCGGCGGGGTTCGAACCCACGACCCGCGGATTAAGAGTCCGCTGCTCTACCAACTGAGCTACGGAGACATATTGGAAATGTAGAGTGCAAAACTAAGAATTTCGTTCTGAATATCGAACATCCAACACCCATTGAAGAACACCGAAGTGGTTATTTGTTAGCTGTCAGACGTTAAATAATTATTGAGAAAGATAATTGGTGGAAATGATTTAAATAAAATCCAGTATCACTAAACAAATATCACTAATCACTAATCAGTTTTAACAACTTCTCCCCCACCACCTCAGCTACCTTCTCATTCCCCTCATTCGTATAATGCAATAAATCCCAAAAGTACTTCGAATCCTTTGGTAATAATTTAGCAAGATCGATCAGGGCTATTTCATTCTCTTCACAGACCTTTCTAACCAGCTCATTATATAGCTCGAGCACCTGCCAGCCGGTGCTGCCATCCAGCTCGCCCCAGCGTATTGTGCCTAGATCAACACCGGTTGTAGGGTCCATCAGATCTCCGAACAAAGCCGGTTGAGTTAGAAAAACTGGTTCAATGTTGTTTCCCTGGCAAATGGTGATCAACTCGAGCAATCTGTTTTCATATAGAATTAAATAGAAATCATGGCTTTCAATTTGCTCGGTTCGTTCCACACTGTCAATAATGATATCCGGCTGTTGCATTAAATTGAATGCTTTGTCATAACTGATAGCTGCTACCTTTGCTTTTTGAGCACTGTATAGATTAAAGATCAGGGTGTAGATCTCGCTCCTGAACCAACCTTTTCCGGGCTCTGCTTTTTTACTTTTAAATGGACCTTGAGAACTTCTGGCCAAGTCGTTCACGCCAACCAGAAACAGGACCATATCCGGATTCAAGTCAATAATATGATCCTTCATAAAGATAATATGCCCGAAAGTTGAATGGCCGCTGAGACCGGCATTGTTCACCCATAGATCATCAATATCCTTGGCCAGTCTTTTATTCAATAGATGAGTCCATGTCTTATCGTCGTTGCTGTAAAGACACTCGGTAGTGCTTCCGCCAACAGTGATGATTGAATAATGATCCTCAAGATGCTTCGGCAGGTTGGGTCCCCTGAATCCAATGCTGTTTTTAGAGACTAAGATTTCGCTATCCAGTTTTGGATTGACTTCATTGGTGATGATGGTCTTGAAATTCGTGTTAAGGATGATTTGATCTCCCTTGACCAAGGTGGGCAGTGGATGATAAAATTTCAAAACCACCTCGCCAATAATAAGAATCAGGATGGTGGCAAATAAAAAAGCGAGTAGGTTTTTCATTGGATTTGTATAGTAGCCACCAAAGCACTAAAACACCAAATTTGTTTGTGGTAGCCACCAAAGCACGAAAACACCAAATTGGGTGAAATTGTTTTTAGTGATTTAGTGTTTGGGTGGCATATATTTTTACGCTTCCAATTTTGATCTTGGGCTACCATAGCACTAAAGCACCAAATTACACTAAAGTCAATTTACAAATCGTTTGATTCCGTGACCTATGTTTACCACATTAAAGTTGATTAAATACCCAAGGCGTTTTTCTGTTAATTTTAAATGACTGATAACCTGGGCTTCCCAGAGCGGATTTACCAAATCAATCGCCTTTAGTTCGCAAATAACTTTTTCTTCAACTAAAACATCCAAGCGTAATCCTTCTTCAAAGGTTATTCCATCATACACAATCGGAATATCAATTTGTCTTTTTACTAATAATCCAACTTTACGAAGCTCGTAGCAAAAACAAACTTCATAAACTTTTTCCAGCAAGCCCGGGCCTAATGCCTTGTGAACGAGATAAGCAGCATGAACTATCTTTCTACCTATTTCATCCAATTCCAACGGAATCGGTTCATATTCTATTTCGTGAGATTTAGTGTTTTGGTGCTTTGGTGGCATAAAAAAAATTTGGTGCTTTCGTGCTTTGGTGGCAAAAAAACAACCAAACTACATCCAAAACACGTGCTCACCAACAACTAATTATTGAGCGTTATTAGGTTCAGCCTTTCTCATCCAATTTTGTCGTCCACGCTTCCGCCTTGGCATCAAAAAGCTTTTTTGTTTGCTCCCAGGAGACCACGAATAAGGCAGATATACGGTACCCTTCCAGAGCTTCCACCGATTCCCATGTACTATAGGTGAAGAAGATGTTACGGTTTTCTGTATCTCTCAGCAGCTCAAGATGACTGCATCCGGTGAAATTGGCAATCTTATCTTTGCTTGAATTGAAGATCTCGAGGAAGTCATCCACCAATTCTTCCTTAAATGTCATCTTTACCAATCTTATGATCATGAGAATTCTACCTGGATTTGTTCACCGATCTCCATCCCCAAAAGGTTTCCCGCGGCAGATTTATTTAATGCAATTTCCATATATCCTGCAGAACCAAAAAGGCACGCCACCTCTCCCTCCGGTACATCATTATAGTTGTGACTGATCTTATCAATAGTCTCTTTTTTATGATAGTATATGGTGAAAGTTCTTCCCTGCCCCACCCTCTCAAACAAATCACGGTCGATGTTGACGATGATGTTTTGAAACGAATCGATATAGATCACGTTGCCCTGTATCACACTCTCGCTGATCACAGGCTGTAACACATTTTTCTCCATGATCTTTTCAATCGGTTCACTTATTTCTGAAATGTCGCCCCCATTGGCAATATGGCATGCTGCCTTCGCAAATACATCCTTGGTTGGAAAAGTAACTTCCTTTCCGCCTGATATTGTTAACGCGTGAATTTCATCAGGCATACCTGAAAATACAATTGTAAATAACCCGTTATCGGGTCCCAGGAAATATTGATTATCCTTTTTTACCAGTAAATAATAAGACTCAGGGTTTTTGCCTGTATCCAATCCTACTATGTGTATCGTATCCTCCGGAAAACTCTGGTAACAGTTCTGTAACGCAAACGCTGCCTGAAAAATATCAAAAGGGTCAACCTGATGCGTTATGTCCACAATGATTGCTTCTCTATGATTTCTAAGGATCTCTGCCTTTAACGCACCAACGTAATAGTCCTTTAATCCTAAGTCCGTTGTTAATGTAATAATAGCCACGCTAGTTGTATATTTGCACCCTATTTAAGCGAAAAAGCCGACAAATTCAATATTAATAGCACTTGAGCCAGATAATAATAAACCTTGAGAAAATGGACCCCATTGAGTTCCTCGGGATTCACAACTCAAAACTAGACATTTTAAAGCAAGCCTACCCAAAATTAAAGATTACTTCAAGGGGAAACAAGATTAAGATCACGGGTAACCCCGGCGACCTTAAAGAGCTCAAAGAGAAAACCGACCTGCTGTTGGACGCCGAGCATTCGGAGGCCGAGGTTACCAGGGACGTCCTTCCTACCGTAATGGCAGACGCCACCCAAATGGTGCAGTTATTCCAGAACCTGCTCAGCAACGGCATCAAGTTCCACGGCGAGGCCCCACCAACTGTACATATGTCCGTTGAGCGAAAAGAAAAGGAGTGGCTCTTTTCGGTCCGCGACAACGGTATAGGGATCGAGCCAGAACACGCGGACCGCATATTTGCTATGTTCCAACGACTGCATACTCAGGAAGAGTACCCAGGCACTGGAATGGGCTCGGCCATCTGCAAGAAGATCGTGGAGCGTCACGGAGGTAAGATCTGGGTAAAGTCCAAAGTTGGAGCAGGTAGCACCTTCTTCTTTACAATCGAGACCACGGGAGTCAGGCCACGTTGAAAAATAGACAGGCTGAAATATTGCTGATAGAGGATAGCCTGCCTGACATACGCCTTACGGAAAGGGCGTTCAAAAGCGGGAAGCTACAAAAAAGAGTGAGCGTCGTGCGGGACGGCGTGGCGGCATTGGCATACC
>JACZTA010000309.1 GCA_022573915.1 Bacteroidota bacterium
GATCAAGTAATGCGAACCTTTTTTCTGCGCGCCGCCTGGCGAAGAATAACTGACGGTTGAAAGTGCCCCGCTGCATATCGGCCGGCGCATTCACAAATACCTGTTCGATTCGTGGCAACGTCCGCATGGCTATTTCTCCGCAGACATCCGTATTGATCGGCACCACGCGCCAACCTGCGACCTCGAGATGACTTGCGGAAATAGCGGCGTCGATTTCTTTTTTGATTTGATCAGCGCAATCTGTTCAATATTCTCTTCAATCAGATTGATGATCTCACCTCTATCGTCGCTAAATGAAGTCTCAATATGAGTTATAGTCTCCATAATAAATAATTGCAGGGTTTAGTCTTTCATGACCGATTGGTACCAGGCAATAGTCCTTGCAAGGCCCTCCTCGAGAGAGTATTTTGGTTCCCAACCTATCGCTTCCTTTATTTTGGTTATGTCGGGGCATCTTCTCTTCGGATCACTGTCTGCATAAACCGCATGAGGCGGAGGAATATAATTTATTGCTACCTCGCCATCGTACACTTCAGCAACCTTTTCAGCCAACCCTTTTACAGATATCTCCAGTGCAGGATTACCAATATTCACTGCTTCTCCATTCATATCAGAAAATAACACCTTAAACGTAGCTTCGATGCCGTCATTTATATAACAATAAGAACGCGTGTTTAATCCATCACCGTGTACTTCCAGCGGTTCATTTCTAATCGCTCTCTCAATGAAGTTTGGTAATACACGGTAATCATTTGGTCTTATTCCCGGACCAAAAACATTAAAGTATCTAACGATCTTAACCGGTAACTGATGTACCCTGAAGAAGGATACACAAAGGATCTCCGCAAAACGTTTCGACTCATCATAAACTGCTCGAGGACCGGTAATGGAAACGTTTCCGTTGTAAGTCTCAGGTGTAGGTACAAATTCAGGTGCCGGGTCCCCATATACTTCGCTTGAACTAGTGAATAAGAAACTCTTCACTTTATGCTTGGTTGCCAGTTCCAGCATGTTACGCGAGCCTATTGTCGTAACATCCATGGTTTCAATAGGAAACTTGGTATAATAAAGTGGTGAAGCGATCCCTGCCATATGAAGTACATAATCGATCGGTATATCTGTTTCAAATGGTTCGATCACGGAATGTTGAACAAACTGTAGATTTTCATCTTCAACCACTTCTCTTTCGTAACCCGTTGCAAAATTATCAAGAAATATACCCTTGGCCGGTTTCTCCAGGACATTATCATTTAAATACTTTAACAGCAATACCATATAATTACCCAGGAATCCACCGGCGCCAGTAATAAGAAACGAACTACCCTCAAACTGATGTATATGATCCTTTAGATCATCCGCCAGTTTCTTAATATCTTCCTGAACGATTGCTGCTTCTGTTTTTGTAGTCATAAACCGGAAATTAGGACTCGAGTTATCGAACGTCTCTACTTAAAAAGGATAAATTCCTCAAATTTTTTGGGAGCCTCGTCAGTCAACGGGGCGAGCGTAAAAGTAAGAAAATGTTTCATAAGTTTGCTGTTCGAAAAACCGGCTCACAATCCATTGCTTATGAAAATCATCAGAAAAAAGAATATTTCATCCAGGGAGATCAAGAATTATTGGGAAGATCGGACGGTCACTATAAAGGACCTGTACTATCGCGATCTGAATATAAGCTTTGCTTCACAATACCTGAATAAAACGCAAAGAGTGCTCGATATTGGATGTGGCAACGGATACAACACGGTAAAGTATGCCAGGCATGTGAAGGAAATTGACGGGCGTGATTATTCAAGTAGAATGATCAAATCAGCTAAAGCAAAATTAAAGAGGTCAAAACTCAGGAACCTCAGCTTTGATACCGGTAATGTGCTTGATTTTAGTCCGGCGAAAAAGTATGATGTTGTCATTGCCGAAAGGCTTCTTGTTAATCTGCAAACATTTGATCAGCAGAAACAAGCTATAAAGAACATACACTCATGGCTAAAGGCAAAAGGACTGTATCTCATGGCTGAGGCCTCTTTTCAAGGACACGATAAACTGGATGAACTGAGAAATACGTTTGGTCTGCCAAAAGTCAAAAAGCATTGGCATAATTTATACATCGATGAAGTAGGAATTGCTCCATTTCTAAAGAAACATTTCAAGATTGTCAAGATCCAACGTTTTGGTATGTACAATTTCATTTCCAAAATAATCCATCCCTTATTGGTGAATCCTGCTGAACCACGGTTTGATGCCAAGATCAATAAGATCGCTATGCAGATTGCGGAGAAGATACCGAACTTTCAGGATGCGAGTCATCATGTAATTTACGTCCTACGGAAGAAATAAGGCGTGCGGTTACTTACTTACACGCATGGGAATTGAGATTGAGTGTGCGAGATCGCTTAATCCTCGCATGAGGAAGCATGAGTGTGCGGTTATGTGAGAGGCATCGGGTTGGAATCGCATAGCGCATATTTGCTCGTACTCCCCATGCCGGTCCGCCGTATCCATTTCCTATACCTTCACACCCCATGCCAGTTTGCCCTATTCAGCTCCCTGACCGATACTCCCCATGCTTGCCCATCGTATCCGCCGGCCTTATTCTGCCAAAACGCCAATCTAAGGAAATACAGGCGGAGAAGGTGGGCTCATGCCTTCCCCAAGATCCGTATTATGTAAAGAATTGCCTAACAGTATCAATTACATACTCAATCTCTTCATCTAACAGATTCGGATGCATCGGCAGAGACAGGATCTCATTTGCCAGGCGTTCGGCAACATGAAAGGAGCCTTCCGGTAATTTTAAATCTGCGTAAGCTGTTTGTAAATGTATTGGAATAGGAAAGTGAATGATGGTCTGGACTCCCTGCTCGTTCAGGTAGCTAAACAGGTCGTTTCTTTTCTGTGTTCTGATCATGAACAAATGGTAGGCCGAGAAGTTGTTAGCTTCCACCGTCGGTAGAACAATATCTCCTACATTAGCCAACCCCTCCAGATATTTATTTGCTACTTGATTTCTTTTCTTAATCCAAACTTCCAGGTACGGTAGTTTCACATTTAACACTGCAGCCTGCACAGTATCCATTCTTGCATTGCGTCCAATGAATTCGTGGTAATATTTTTTACCCGATCCATAATTCCTGAACTTCATCAACCAATCGTAATATTTCTTATTATTCGTGGTGATCATTCCGGCATCTCCATAAGCTCCAAGGTTTTTTCCGGGATAGAAACTAAAACAACCCAAGTCGCCTATCGCCCCGGCCTTCACACCATCCTGCAGAGCACCATGCGCCTGACAAGCATCTTCCACAACGGCAATATTATGTTCTTTGGCGATCTCGAGGATTGGATCCATATCAACCATTTGTCCCGCCAAGTGGACCGGAATGATAGCCCTGGTTTTTGAACTAATTACGTCCCTTAGCTGGCTTATGTCCAACAACTGCGTATCTTCCACTACATCAACAAATACCGGCTTCGCTTTACATTCAGAGATGGCATACACGGTTGAAATGAAAGTATTGGGAACCGTGATCACCTCATCACCTTCCTTGACTCCCAAAGCTTTTAGAGCTAAAACAAGAGC
>JACZTA010000079.1 GCA_022573915.1 Bacteroidota bacterium
GCAAAAAAATCAATGAACTAATTACCATTGCTAATATTAGAAGTGGAGTGTATTTTGCAAGAATTAAGGTAGGAGATTCAATTGTGAATATTAAAATATTAATTCAATAAGAAGAAAAAATCCGAACATAACATCAGCTATATGCAATCCCTTTTGCTTGTATTATAGTTTTCTCATTGAAATAACTTAACAATAAACAACAACGGGACTGCTCATAGTCGAAACGTTAGGCTTCATGCTAAAACAGCTCAAGATAAAATCAATAATATTATACAATGAATAGTGATCCCACCCTGTCCGTAGGTACTGGCATAAAATCCTGGCGACAGGCTACGGACAGATGGGGGATATAACTATAATTCGTTAGTAGAACTGTGTCAGCTAACGAATGATTATTAAAGACATGTTTGGTTTGAAGATTTACAAATAATTTCAATAATATATTTGGTCATGAAAACTCCATCCGTTTTATTAATTATTCTATCATTAATTGTACAAATATTTTTTCATCCACAACATTCCTACGCCAGCCATTATTTAGGGGCCGATTTGGACTATCATTGTGTAGGGCAGGATAGCCTCGGTAATGATATGTATGGCATCAGACTTAGGTTTTATAGAAATTGTTTAGGCCTATCTGCGCCGGCTACGGTTACTATATGTTACTTTTCGGATTCTTGTGGTTATAATAATCTGAATGCTATACTTAATCCTATAGATACTCAAGAAATCAGTTATGAATATATCTGTTCAACTTTGAACACATTTTGTAATAATCCTTCTGGACCCTATCCGGGAATAGAGGTTCATACTTATTCAGATACCATTACACTTCCTGCTGCTTGCGTCGACTGGGTATTTTCCTGGAGTGGATGTTGCAGAAGTTTTGGATTAAACACTATTAGTAGTTCCGGTTCGCATTATTTGGAAGCACGTTTGAATAATGTTGATGCCCCGTGCAACAGTTCTCCTTCATTTATAAATTGGCCTTTTTTTGTTGTATGCACACAACCAACTAGTTATAACCCAGGTGCGATTGAAAACGATGGTGACTCCCTGACCTATTCATTGATAGATCCTTTAGAAGGTATAAGTTGTACCCAAACCGGAACGGTTAGCTATCTTGCTCCTTTTTCTGCAACTCAATTTTTAAGTTCGGTTCCTCCTGTATCATTTGATTCTTTAACCGGTCAATTAGATATATCGCCCACCAATGCCGGTGAAAATACAGTAGCAGCTATAAAAGTTTCTGAATACAGAAATGGCGTTTTAATAGGATCTGTTATTCGTGATATGAATTTCTATGTCGATACCTGCAATAACAATTTTCCGTCAATAAGTGGAATTAACGGCACCGGTATTTTTTCAGATACTGTTTGTACTAATACACCATTTTGTTATGCTATATACAGTTCTGACCCAGACACTGGCCAAAACATTACGCTGTCATGGAATGGCGGTATTCCAGGTGCAACATTTACAACAACCGGCAACAACCCGGATACCGGTATGTTTTGCTGGACTCCTGCCAATGCGGATGTAGGGATGAATTTCTTTACTGTAAGGGTAGAAGATAATAGTTGCCCTATTATCGGTTATCAAATCTACACTTTTTCAATTTTGGTTAACCGGCTCTCCATTGCAAATTTTAGTTATATCGATTCAGGATTAACGGTATCTTTCACGGATTCATCCACTGATGCAAATTGCTGGTTTTGGGATTTTGGAGATGGCGACACCAGTTCCCTCAAGAATGATACTCATATTTATAATCAACCTGGCATTTACACAGTATGCTTAACTACATGTACGAATTGTCCAGACAGCATCTGCATAACCATTAATGTGGATAGCATTTCACCTTCTTTACCTGATTGGGAGAGTATTCTATCAAAGATCACCATATTCCCTAATCCTGCTAAAGATGAATTATTGATTGAATCCACCCTCTTTTCAATAGATATATTTACTTTAACCATCTTTAATGTATTTGGTGACCAGATAAAAAAACAGCAACTTGCGTTATCTGATAGGCAAAAGATTAATGTAAAGGGATTAACTTCTGGAATATATTTTGTAAAGCTGATAAGTGATGATGAAAAAACAATTACTTTCAAATTTATAAAAATGGAATAAAGCAATTGTTAGCATTCATTAAATGCAATAAACATAGTTTGTGATTTCAGTAAGAAGTATGGAGGCTGTATATTAAACTCTGTCTGGAATTATTAATTAGTGGTTTTTATGTTTTAACGCAACGAGTTAATATTAATCATCATCCAATGTTGCTCAAGATTTCTTTCTTGAATACTTCTTTAGGGGTTTTCCACCCAAGGGCCTTTCTTGGTCTTTCTATTAAGCTGATCTCCCTGGCTGTAATCTGTAGCGTGGCCAAAAGGGGGTGGGACTACGGACGAAAATAAAGCGATTAAGTCCGTAGTCGCACGCGCGCAAAATCCTGGTGACAGACTACGGACAGATGGGAGGCATAGCCGTAAGCGTTGGCACACATGCGGAAAGACTTTTCAACTAAATGAAAACTACAATATTATTCTTTCTATTGTTCCCCTTGCTTAATCTGCCTCTTTTTGGCCAGAACAAAATTAAAATACAAAACCAAGAGAATAATAAAATCAGAAAAATTATTTTGTGGAAAATAAGAGAAGTAAAAACCAATAAAGAACACTGGACACTTGTGAATCCCCCGATTATCTTAACGGATTCAAATATTACGTTTCATTCCTATATTAAAACTGATAGTATAATAGATTCTACTACTCTTCTTGGCAAAATGACTTATATAGAATACTACCAAAGAGACACGTCAATAACAGTGTTATTTTCTGATATTTCCGAAATAAAAAGTCTTGGAAGGTTTAATCATGACAGTTTTGGATTAGAAGTTACGCCAGCAATGGCTTCAATAATGTTCCTTATTGGTGGCATAGACCTTCTTGTTAAAGGAGCCTATGTGTCAGGTGCAGTTGTATTAGGTCTTAGCCCTGTTTTCGCTGTATTGACAATCTTAACATTCCGATTGACATCTAAAATAAATTCATACCAGATAAACAGTGAATGGAAAATAATAAACACACAATCTGTCCGCGGTCTTTAGCGTGGCCAAAAGGAGTGGGACTGCGGACGAAAATAAAGCGATTAAGTCCGTAGTCGCACGCGCATAAAATCCTGGCGACAGACTTCGGACAAATGGGTTTCGATATGACCTGTATTAACACATTCTACGCTTTGCTAGCAATGTTTTCTATTTATTATGAACCAATATATTATTTGCAAAATAGTTACCCTTAGTTGTTGATATATTAAAAACCTCACTTACTGCTCTCTCTGATCTTATTTCTTTGATAGTTATTTGCTTAATGATTTTTAGGTTTGGATCAAATATATAAAGGTTGTCTCCAATGTTTAATTTATCCGCGTTTGTCCAAGAATTTAAGCTCGTCCAAAAGGGGTGATTTCCTGTGCAAATAATTTTTGTTTTAGCGCTATCATTTAATAAAATTGAAATCATTGTATAGCTGGCATCGCTGTGATGATGTAAGGCAGTGACAGTTGCAGTGTCTATTATATCATTTACCACATCGTATGCTATTACAACATCTCCCTTTTTAATTAATTCTATGGACTTTTTCGTTTTGTTGAACATAGTTACTTCTGTATTCTTAGCAAAGCAGATTTCGATTTTAATTTGGGTGCAATAGGGCAGAAACTTGGCGAACTCCTCCTTGTATTTATAGTAGTGACAATGGCAAGCATTAATTGCTTTTAAGTTAGACAATTCGAACAAACCATCATTCAGTTCATATGAACATCTCCGCATTCCTGCAAAATATAATGCATCAATTTGTTTCAGGAGTTTGATGTTCTGTGGGAACACCTCAAAACAATCCAGGAATTCAAATTCCCGGAGACTCGAGATCTTAGAAATAGTCTTGACAGTATTTTCCGGGTTGGGAAATTTTATATAACGAAGATACAAAGAGGTTAACTCTGTTAAGTTTAATATCTCTTTTGGCAGTTGGTTTAAACGTAATTCTACTAATACTAAGGTCTTCAGGTTAGTGCATTTAAAAACTGAAGGTGGGATTTTTGAAAATCTGGTTCCTTTTAATTCGATATATGAAAGGTGCTTCATGTATGCAATAGGATAAATCAGATTCTGAATTAAGGAATCTATTACCCTATCTTTTGAATAATTTATTATTGTTAACCTATGTAGGTTGGGACAATGATACAGCTTCTCCATGCTCTCTTTTACAACTTCAGGACTGCTCCCATGTGGTATTAATATAGAATATGTTGTATGGTTTGATTTATTTTCATAAATAGTTTCTGAGAGTTTTTTTCCGTTTTCATATTCTTCTATTTTCAGAATTTCTTCGAAGCTATTTTTATAAATTGCTCTTCCATGTAGTCTTCCGTTTTTATAGTTACATATCACATTTATGTTTTTGTCGCAGGTCCAGTAATTAGCAGAACCATCTAACTTGTTATTAGTATAGTTGAATGTTCCAACCTGGGCATTAACCATCTTATACCTATGCCTAGAGTTTCTATACTCATAATAGGTTTTACGTTGTCCCTCAAGTTTTCCATTGACATAATTAGCCCTGGTAACGAGCTTTCCATAGGTGGTGTATCTGTAACATTTACCATGCAGCACATCATTTTTAAAATACCTTTTACTGCATATTTCACCATTCGGATGATAAAAAGTCCATCCACCCTCTTTTTTATTGTTTTTTATTAATCCTTTATAAGCTATTTCTTGAAAGGTATTGTCGTGGTAAAAAATATACATACCGTCCTTTAAAGAATCAATAAAATTATCATACCATGATGGACGACAAAACGAAGCTACATGTGGTCCGGGAGATGGTCTTGGAATAAAATAAGATGGATCCGAGAGAGATATCTTGAACTCTTGTCCGGATAGATAAGTAGAATTTAAAAGAAGTTCAAGTATAAATATTTTAGTTCGCATAATACATTAACGTATGTCTAAAAACTAAAATTGGGTCAGGGTTAAACTATTATTTTTAAGTTAAGTTGGCAAAACGCTACTAGAATTGAATATGACAATGAGGTAATAACCTCTTGATCTTTTCTTTTTCACTTTCACTTAGCAGATTAGATCTTAAGTGAAGCTGATCCAAATTCGCGAGCATTCCGATAGATTCCGGAAGACTGGTGAGTGGATTGTTATTTAAGTCAAGACTTCTCAAATTCGTGAGCTTACCTATGGAATCTGGAAGACTGGTGAGTTGATTCGCAGCTAGTGCAAGCGAAGTCAAATTCGTAAGCTTCGTAATGCATTCCGGAAGGTAGGTGAATTGATTAGAGCTTAAACTAAGGAGAGTCAATTTTTTGAGCATCCCAAAAGATTCCGGAAGGCTTTTGAGTTGATTTTTGAATACATAAAGCTTGTCCAAATTCAGGAGCTTTCCGAAGGATTCAGGGAGGTCAGTGAGTTGATTATCGAATAAATAAAGCTTAGACACATTCGTGAGATTGCCAATCGATTCCGGTAGGGTGGAAAGTTGATTTTCACTTAAGTCAAGCGTCCACAAATTCGTGAGCTTCCCTATGGATTCTGGAAGACTGGTGAGTTGGTTATGTCTTAAGTAGAGCACACGCAAATTTGTGAGCATTCCGATGGAATCCGGAATGTATGTGAGTTGATTGCGTGTCAGCGTAAGCCAAGTCAAATTGGTGAGCTTGCAGGTGTATTCCGGAAGGCTTGTGAATTGATTAAAGTCTAAGCGTAACCTACTCAAATTCGTGAGCATTACAATGGATTCAGGAAGACTGGTGAGTTGGTTAAAGTCTAAGCGCAACTCATTCAAATTACTGAGCATTCCAATAGATTCGGGAAGGCTGGAGAATTGATTCTCATTAAGCCAAAGCTGTTTTAGTTCAGACAACTGCCCAAAGGATTCCGGAAGAGTGGTGAGTTGGTTATCTTTAATATTAAGCAATGTCAAATTCGTAAGGCTCCCTATGAATTCGGGAAGACTGGTAAGTTGATTCTCATTTAATATAATCGTCGTCAAACTAGTTAGCTGTCCGATGGATTCCGGAAGGCTGGTGAGTTGATTCTCACTTAATATGATTGTTGTCAAATTAGTTAGCTGTCCGATGGATTCCGGAAGGCTGGTGAGTTGATTCTCACTTAATATGATTGTTGTCAAATTAGTTAGCTGTCCGATGGACTCCGGAAGACGGGTTAGTTGGTTGTCATTTAATTTAAGCGTCTTCAAATTCGTCAGCTTTCCGATAGAATCCGGAAGACTGGTGAGTTTCTGATGAGAAAGATCTAAACGATATAAACTATCAGGATTATTGAAAGCTGTTGCAAGCGAGGTAGCGCTTGTAACTACCTGGTACTTCAACGGGATACAGCTTGCTATGAATAAGGCTAAGACAAATATTATTCTCATTGCCTTTGTATTATAGTTCAAATCCGGTATTTTATACCTGCCACTCTACTTTTCAAAAAACTTATTCCCGTCGATATCGATAAATCCCACTTTTGCATCCCAAGGATGATCATCGTTGAAAATTATAAATAATCCTTGCGAGTAATGGACAGGTAAAATTGTTTCATATTCAAAAGGGAAAACCTGCTTATTAGCTTTGTCAACGATGCCCCATTTCATATTATCATTCATGACTACTGCATATCCTCCCATTAAAAATTCAAATGTAGCCTCATATATTAGAGGGATAACTTCAATGCCTTTCTTGTCAATAAATCCATATTTCTCGTCTTTCTCTACTCTTGCCAGTCCATCGTGAAAAGGATGCACATAGTCATATTCGAAGGCGAATATTTCTTCACCTGTGGAATCTATGAAACTCATGTTTTTGTCGGTAGTTTCAGCAGTTTTGTTGATTCCAACCTTTGCCATTCCATGCTCAAATTTCAAAGCGTAGTCATATTTAAACGGGATGGCTAATTCTCCTTTCATATTGAAGTAACCGTACTTATCGATTTTTTTAGTCAACGCTAGTCCGGAGTAAGGCCTGCCTATCCAATCGTATTCCAAGGGAACAATTAGATCTCCTTTTTTGTCAATCAATCCATAGATTAAAATATCTTCTTCGTTTTTCATACCCACTGTTGCAAAACCATTTTCAAAATGGAAAACATAATCATACTCAATAGGGACTATGAGTTTCCCTTCGAAGTCAACAAATCCCCATTTATCGTCTAGTTGAACCGCAATTAAACCTTCGTTAAAATGTTCTTCACGCAATCTAGAACCACCACAGTGATAATCGTTTACTATGGCCCTATAAATTAATGGAATAATAACCTCTCCTTTATTATTGATCATTCCAGATCTTAATTCACTAAACTTTTTTTTAACGATTGCCATCCCATTAATAAAACGGGAGATACAATAATACTCAGCCGGCAGTACTATATTATTTTCCTTATCAATAATTCCAAATTTATCTTTGACATTAATATACTTTCTTGGAAAGTGCTTGATTTGGAATCTGATTAATCCTTCTCCAAGAATTTTCAGGCCCTGATATTCGGGCGGGATGATCTCATTTCCGGAAAGATCAATCATTCCTCCAAAAGAGGTATCTCCTTTCCTAATGCTAAACGCCGCCACGGAGTCTTCAAATTCACCAATACCTCTGTACTTGCCAATTTTTATTATTTCCTTTCCCGACCTATCTATATATCCATATACTCTATCGGATTCGTTTGGCCCTCCAAGAGCCACCTTAGCCAGCCCGTATTCATTAAAGATCTCTACTTTGCTAAATCTTACAGGAATTATAATCTCCCTATTCCTATTAGCGAAACCCCAACTATTACCTATTCTATATGGAACCAGTTGTGTTTCTAAAAATTCATCGAGATTCTCCTGGGCATTGCCGGGTATGGAAAGGGAAAAGAGAAGTAGAATTGGTATTAGCTTGGACAGTGTCATGTTGATACCAAATTTACGCTACATTTTCTCATACGTCATCTCGGAACTATACGTGTTTTCATAAATATCGCCATTCGCAGAGGTTGATTTAGAATAGGAAGATTGTTCAAACATCATTTCGTTATCTGTGAGCCGGTCTATGATGAACGATTCATGATTATCACCAAACCAGATAGAATTATTGAAAGGGACGAAGAGTATCTGTACTTTATTCTTTGTGTCATTTTGCCACCACCAATTACCCATAATTTCTGATTTATTTTCATCGTCAATGATAATCGAAATATACGTTCCATTCTTCTCTACGTTAAGTTCCCGGGAATATGGACGACTAATAATGGTATCTGCGTATTCAACAGACCAGGTCGTTCCATCAAAGCGTTCAACTGTCACTGTTGTAACGGAGTTACTAGTGTAGGTGCGTATAATCCGTTGGTCCACTAATTTCCAGATTCCGGTGATCCTGGCATCTCTCGATTTTAAGGATAAAAACGGATCGTTTTCGCCTTTTTTACAACCGCTTATTGCAATAATTCCAATTATTAGAACTAATCCGAGTTTTGATAGGAGATTTTTCATGGTGTTTGGTTTATTACTAAACGAAATAATAGGATATTGAGTACGTCAATTAACTAGTATAATATCGATGTTTTAAGTCTTCCCGGGACAATCTCAGACGTACCTGCTTTTGCAAGGCAACTTAAAACAAATTCCAGTTCTCCATCTCAATACCATGACTAATTTTAAGGAGTAATATGTGAGGCCATTTAATAAAGCTTAAGGTGGATTCAGAATAATTCCTGTAAACAACTTACCTGATCAACGTAATATCGCCCTGTCTGATAATTAATTCATTTCCAGGGCAAACGGCTTCCAGGTAGTATGCAAAAACAGCCGGATTCAATAATTGTCCATTGAACCTGCCATCCCATCCTTGGTCGATGTTACTGGTTTCAAAAACTTTTTCTCCCCAGCGGTCATATACTATGAATCTTACCAGATCAATATTATCTCCCATTACAAATAATACATCATTCAAATTATCACCGTTTGGGGTGAAAGCATTCGGAATAAATATCTGCGATTCACATTCTGATTCCCCGCAATCATTAATAATGTTGATTGTATCTGAGCTCGCGCAGCCAGTTTTACCGGCTACCTTTACATGGTAAATTCCGGGGATAGAAGCCTCTATGGTTGGTGTTGTATCGCCGGTAGACCAAATAAAGCTTGCTCCGATATTGCCGGCATCCAGCAAGATTGTTTCTCCGTTGCATATTGTAGTGTCTTCACCAAGATTTATATCAGGAAGTGGTTCGATGAATATTATGATCGAGTCTTCTGTTTTACAACCAAAATTGCTTTCCACTATTACAACATAAGTATTGTTATTAGTAACTGTAATTATTTGCGTGGTTTCTGCTGTCGACCATGTGTATTTTGCACCTGAGTTTCCTGCATCTAACAAAATGGAAGCTCCGAAACAGATGGTTGTATCATTGCCAAGATCGACTGATGGATTGGGATAAAATATTAGTGATTGGGTGAGCGTGTCCGAACAAAGTGGAGTGAATGAATTAGTGATAATCAGCGTAACCGTATAAGTACCGATAAAACTATAGTAATGGACCGGATTGGTTGTAATAGTGAAGGTATCCTTGGACCCATCTCCGTAATCCCAGTACCAGGTCAGGTTATCTCCAACGGATAAATCTATAAACCGGGTTGTATCACCGAAGCATGTTATGGAATAAGTGAAATCTGCCGTTAAGCAGCATAACGCGCTGTTAACCGTAGCAGCCTGGGTAAGACTGTCGGAAGGATTGCCAACTGTAGTAGTAATTGCAGTTAAGTTTCCATAAGTAGAATCCAGTGTAGCCGGGATAGTAACGATGGTATAAGCTGTATCTTCATTACAACTGCTTCCGCTGTGGCCATTACTGTCAGTCTTGACCAAATACATATCAAATCCTCCTGAGCCAAAACTATTTGTTATTCCGGTTAACACAAAACCACCATCTGCGGTTTGGCGGACTGAGTAACAAACTTCACTAGAATCACCACCAAAGATCTTTGACCATTGTACAGTTCCAGCACTATCGGTCTTGATTAAATAACAACCACCTCCACCGAAATTAACGGTCACTCCTGCCAGTATATAGCCGCCGTCTGTAGTTTGTTGAGCAGAATATAAAAGATCGGTCCCTGTTTCTCCATAGGTTTTGGACCATAACAGATTTCCGACACTATCAGTTTTCACCAAGTATATGTCATACCCTCCCGCACCAAAACTTGAAGTTGTGCCGGCTAACATATAACCTCCGTCTGCAGTTTGTTGGCCATAATAAGCGTAATCTGGATCTATTCCCCCAAATGTTTTTGACCATAAAATATTGCCACTGCTGTCCGCCTTTAATAAATAAAAATCATTTATTCCGGTGCTTAAAGATGAAACTGATCCAACCATCATATAACCGCCATCTGAGGTTTGTTGAACAGTAGATAACCATTCATTATATGATCCCAAATAAGTTTTGTACCATTGCAGATTCCCTATACTATCAGTTTTCAGTAAAAGAATATCATATCCGGGACCAGACTGAACGAATCCGGCAATGATATATCCGTTATCGGTGGTTTGCATAACAGAATTAGCCAGTTCAATATCTATTCCTCCATAGTTTTTAGACCATTGTACTATTCCATTACTATCAATTTTTACTAAGTAAATGTCACCCGGTGCTCCAAAACTATTAGTTCCTCCCGCCAGTATAAAACCGTTATCAGAGGTATTCTGAATGCATGTTATCCCCTCATCACTTGGACCTCCAATAGTTTTAGACCACTGTACATTGCCAATACTATCTACTTTAATTAAATAAAAATCAGAACCGCCTATGCCATAGCTCTTAGTCCATCCAGCCAGTAAATAACCATTATCACTTGTTTGTTGAACCGAATTTGCCACATCCACATTTGCACCACCATAGACTGCTTGAAAAGCAGTTTGTCCGCCAGAATATTTACAGAGGCCGGTAATTATTAAGGCCAAGACCACAACTCTCATGTAAGCAAAATAATGCATATTATGCAATTGTATTTATGCTCTACGACACGCGATTTAATTACTCAACAACCAATTTCCCTGTTCCGATTAGGTTGTTACTGCTATCCATAACCTTGTAGAGATACAAACCGGCAGATAAGCCGCTTCTGTTTATCTGTTGTTTATTTGAATTGATATGTGAAATACTTTTTACCTCTTCACCTAAAATATTTTGAAGTATAAAGATGTATTCATCCCGTTTATAATTATTAAAGGATAAGGTGGCACTGCTGCTAAAAGGATTAGGATAGATCCTGACATTATCATCAAACGAAATATCGGGGATGCCTGTTTCTACAATAATAATCGAAGCCACACAAACAGTTTCCACGCAGCCGCGGGTGCTCGTGGCAATAAGACAAACTTCATAGGTACCATCAGCCGTATACGTATGCATAGGATTTTGAAGTGTAGACTGGTAACCATCACCAAAATCCCATGACCAGGAACCGGCATTTTTTGACGAATCTGAAAACTGAACAACAGTGCCTGTGAATTGATCAATAGTGTACCCAAATGCTGCAAACGGCAAGGTGCATCCCCCCAGGTCATCCATATAACAACCATTGACCGAACGAATAGCGATACCTCCCGTCAACGCGCTTAAATTACCAAGATACAGTGTAGCAAGCACGCTAGTCCCGTCCGAATCATAAAGCTTTCCTTCAACTATGTTTGTATCGATCCAGGTGATCCCTATTTTGTACCACTGGTTAAGGTTATAATTTTGAGGCGAATTATTTACGTCTAAAAATGAATAACCTACGTTGTTCTGAATAATAAACTCGTTGGTATTGGCGGCTGCAACAAAAGACCAGCATCCGCCTGAATCCGCCTCAAATCCTAAATACGCTCTGCTATTATTACTTGTAAATTTAAACCACACTTCAAGTCTTTCATCTTTGGCGTTACCCAAGGTTATATCTGTTCGGTAATGCCATTCGGGGTCTTCAACTCCATAAGTTCCCATATGCGCGGCTGCAGCAAGTTTGGTACCTCCTGCATCTTCAACTACCCAGGGTGACCAAGGCCAGGTTGCTGAAGTTTCGAAATCCTCAAAATTACCTTGTGCTAAGGCCTGGTTTATATTAAAAGATGTTAAAATCAGTAAGCTTATTAAAATGAATGTGATAGTAGAATTTGTCATAAACGAGGGGTTTAGTGAGAGTACATAAATCCAACACGAGTGCGTTACTAATATAAGAGTATTAATTTATATGAGTCTGACTTCCCTGTCAGCTGGGTGCAAGGATAGTATTGCATTTAATCAAGGTGCTTTCCTGAACTATTCAACAACCAACTTCCCGGTTCCCAGCAGGATATTGTCATTATCTATAACCTTATAGATGTACAAACCTTTTGGTAAGTTGCTTCTTCTGATTTCTTTTTGGTTTGTTGTAATCTGTTCAATCCTTCTTACTTCTTCGCCCAAAACATTATAAAGTACAAATGTGTATTCATCCTGTTTATAATTATTAAAGTACAGGGTGGTATGGGTACTAAATGGATTAGGGTATATCCTGACCACTTCGCTCATAGAAATATCCTGCATTCCCGTGGCAACAATATTTGTACTCACGCATACGCTATCCACACATCCACCCGGACTTGTGGCTGTCAGACAAACCGTATATGTGCCATCGGTCGCATACGTGTGGTCAGGGTTTTGAAGGGTAGACAGGTAACCGTCACCAAAATCCCAGAGCCAGGAATCCACATTTTCTGAAGAATCGGAAAAATGAACCTCATTGCCGGTGTATGGGTCGATATCATACCCAAACGCCGGTAAGGACGTGGTGCATCCGCTCAGGTCATCCACATAACAACCAAATCCTCGAATAGCTACCCCTCCTCTGAACGGCATCACCCTAATATAAGAGAGTGTGCGGAGTGCCGTCGTCCCATCCGAATCGTAAAGTGTACCTTTAACGTAGTTGGTATCAGCCCAGTAAATTCCGATTTTGTACCATTTGTTTAGGGAGTAGTTGAACGCCAGGCTATTTAAGTCATTGTAGCCAAAACCTACATTTTCCTGAAGAATAAACTCACCACTACTGGGCGCAGCAACAAATGACAAACAGCCTCCTGAATCGGCCTCAAACCCTAAATACATCCTGGCGTTATTGGCGGTAAATTTTACCCAAATCTCGAGTTGTTCACCTGCTGCATTTCCCCAAATAATATCTGTTCTATAATGCCAGGCGGGGTCTTCTACCCCGTAGCTTCCCGTATGTGCAGCGGCGGCGATTTTTACTCCGCCGGGCACCACCTCTACCCAGGGTGCCCACGGCCATCCTGTTAGAGTTTCGAAATCTTCAAAATTACCTTGTGCGCGGGTTTGATTTACATGGAGAATTGCACAAATAAACATGCTTAACTGAATTAATCGTACGAAGGAGTATTTCATATTTAATAAGTATTTATTGGTGAGCGCTCAGACCAACTTGAAATGTATTTATTCAACAACCAACTTACCGGTTCCCAGCAGGATATTGTCATTATCTATAACCTTATAGATGTACAAACCTTTTGGTAAGTTGCTTCTCCCAATTTCTTTCTGCCGTGTGCTAATCTGTTCCACCTTCATGACCTCTTCGCCTACAACATTATATAGAAAAAACGTGTATTCATCCTGTTTATAATTATTAAAGAATAGGGTAGTGTGAGAGCTAAATGGATTGGGGTAGATTGTAATAGCTTCGTCAAAGGAAAGATCGCGGATTCCTGTTGCTACAATATCCAGCGTACCTACACAAGAAGTATCTACACAACCATTGGGGCTGGTGGCAATAAGACACACTGTATAGCTGCCATCCGTCACATAGGTATGCTCAGGATTTTGCAATGTAGACGAGAAGCCATCACCAAAATCCCACGACCAGGAAACAGCATTATTTGATGAATCGGAAAACTGAACAACAGTGCCTGTGAATTGATCAATAGTATACCCAAATGCTGCAATCGGTAAG
>JACZTA010000080.1 GCA_022573915.1 Bacteroidota bacterium
CGATGGAATGGGATACCGGTGCCGGGCATGCAATTGTTGAACTGGCAGGAGGTAAACTTTTTTCCTATCCGGATAAGAAACCACATCTTTACAATAAAGAAGATCTCTTGAATGGATACTTTATTGTCTTGAAGAATTAATTTTATACCTTTTAATACAAATGCAAGGGCCTCAATATATCGATGATGGTATCTCGTTAAGAGATTTGATCGGGAAGATCCTTTTCATGTTCCGTGAACTTTTGAAACAGTGGAAGTGGATACTGATCACATGTGTAATAATGGTCGTCCTGGCCTGGTTTTATGTATCTAGTCGCGATGACAGATACCTTGCTACAACTACCTTTATGCTGGCCAATGCTGGTTCTTCAGGTCTATCACCTTACCTAAGTATGGCTTTTCAACTCGGAGTTGTCCCAATACCAAATTTAGATGAAAGAAAAATGCTCACTATTCTGGAGTCTCAGCGTGTGATTAAGTCGGCCTTGATGACTGAGGTGGTTATAGGGGAGGAGAAGGATTTTTTGGCCAACCATTATATTGACATCTACAAGATGCACGACAGGTGGAAGAAGATCAAAGAACTAAAGGACTTTTATTTTATCCATGACTTCAATAATTTGAACCGAACAGAACAGGGTGCATTGAATTCTATTTATGGAACGGTTTCTAAAGATCTGATGAATATTGACAATAGCAGGGATGGAATTATGTCAGTGACTGTATTGAGCATTGATGAAGAATTTTCAAAGTACTTAACCGATTTTATGATTGATGCCGTCACCGAGTATTATGTTTCACACGCAACTCAAAGAGGGCGGGAAACAGTTAACGTGCTTGAAGCACGTGAGGATTCAGTTAAAAGCGCCCTGGCGGTAGCGGAAATAGTTTGGGCCCGATGGAAAGACCAAAGTCATGGACTTGTTTTTGACCAGGCTAAGGTACAGGAAGTAAAACTCAGACGAAACATGGAAGTTCTGAGTACCATGTATAAAGAAATAGTAAAGAACTTAGAAGTCGCCAGATTCAATTTATTGAACGAAACCCCCATAGTTCAGATTATTGATAGTCCTAAATTCCCGCTACCTTTGTTGCAGATGGGATACATAAAGATGCTGGTAATTGCAATTTTCCTGGGAGGAGTACTATCGTCAGGAGTCGTTATAGTACGCAGAATTGTACTGGACGCATTGAAGTAATTGACTCATAAAGAACAATAATTAACTTAAATCAGAAGATCTTGGACATAAAAGGAAAGCGATTATTAGTGATTGGAGGTGCCGGATTCATTGGCTCTCATTTAGTAGATCAATTGCTTAAGGAAGACGTAGGCGAGGTGATCGTTTACGATAACTTCACTCGTGGGAAAAAACAAAATTTAAAAGAAGCTTTGGAAGATTCAAGGTGCAAGATCTTTGAATTAGGTGGCGATATTCTCCAAACAGATATATTGGATAAGGCGATGGACGGCATGGATGGCGTATTTCATTTGGCTGCCATGTGGTTATTGCATTGTTATGATTTTCCCAGGACTGCCTTCGACGTTAATATACGTGGCACTTATAACGTAATTGAATCAGCTGTTAAAAATAAAGTAAGCAGGGTAGTTTACTCATCCAGTGCTTCGGTATATGGGAATGCCGTAGAAATTCCGATGTCTGAAGAGCATATATATAATAACGATACTTTTTATGGCGCAACTAAAATAGCCGGTGAACATATGTTCAAGTCGCTTGGAGTACGCTACGACCTGGATTGGGTTGGGCTGCGTTATATGAATGTTTACGGACCGAGGCAGGACTATAAGGGAGCTTATATCGCCGTGATGCACAAGATCCTTGATCGACTCGAAAATGGGCAGCGACCATTGGTATATGGAGATGGTTCACAACGATATGATTTTGTAGCTGCTGAGGACTGTGCTCGCGCAAATGTATGTGCTATGAAATCGAACGCGAGTGGAGAATGTTATAATGTAGGAAGAGGCATTGGAACTTCTATTAAAGAATTAACGGAGCTGCTGATCGACTTATGTGGTTCTGACCAGGAGATCCAATATGAACCTGAAGGATTGACGTTTGTAACCAATAGAATTGGTACAATAGAAAAAGCCGAAAAAGAACTTGGATATAAATGGACCATTGAATTGGAAGATGGGATGCAAAGATTGATTGATTGGAGAAAGAATCATATTGCAGAGCTCGAAATGAGAAGAGAGGAGGAAAAGGTATCACTGTAATCAAAAAAAATATTCCAATATCCTTGCCCTCCTTGGGTGAGGAAGAATGGCAGGCGCTCAGAGAGCCTCTTTTCAGCGGATGGGTTACACAGGGCCCAAAGGTCAAGGAATTCGAAGACCTGTTTGCCGCCAAGCACAACGTAAAACATGCCCTTGCGGTTACCAGTTGTACCACAGCGTTACATCTCGCCCTGGTAGCGTTGGATATTGGCCCCGGAGATGAAGTGATCGTCCCGGCATTTACATGGATATCAACCGCGAATGTGGTGCTGTTCTGTGGCGCTACTCCTGTATTTGCAGATATTGATCCGGCTACATTTAATATAGATCCTGAAAGTGTGCGCGCCAAACTTACCAGTAAAACTAAAGCCATCATTCCGGTACATTTATTCGGATTATGTGCGGATATGGATGGCATCAAGGATGTCGCTCAGGGCCTCCCGTTGGTTGAAGATGCTGCTTGTGCTGCCGGTGCAGAGTATAAAGGTTCCATGGCCGGAGGAATAGGAGATATTGGCTGTTTTTCATTTCATCCAAGAAAATCTGTAACAACAGGTGAGGGTGGGATGGTGACAACCAATGATGATGACTTGGCTGAAAAAATGAACAAGCTTCGTAATCATGGAGCGTCAATCTCCGAAGAACAACGCCATCACGGTCCCAAACCATATATTTTACCCGATTTTGATATGTTGGGTTTTAACTATAGAATGACAGATCTTCAGGGTGCGGTGGGCATAGTTCAAATCAAAAAGCTGCAGAAGTTCATTGATTACCGTCAAAAGTGGGCAGACTATTACACGTCTGGCTTTGAATCAATAGATTGGTTACAAACTCCTCAGATACCTGAAGGAAGTAAGCATGGTTGGCAGTCATATGTGCTGATGATAGATGAAACAAAAACTGAACTCTCGAGAAACAAGATCATGGAAGTACTTCAGGATGAGGGAATCAGCACCCGTCCCGGCACACATGCGGTTCATATGCTGAATTACTACGCAGACAAGTTTGGAATACAACCCGATGATTATCCTGGCGCAAAACAAGCCAACGATCATAGCATGTCCATACCCCTTCATAATAGAATGGATGATGACGATTTTGAGTACGTTGTCAACGCAATCAAATCCCTCCTTTAATCAATGTGCGGTATAGCAGGTATTTTTAAATTCAATGGCGATCCCACGGATTTAGCCACGATCAAGGCCATGAGTGATGCAATTGCTCATAGAGGACCCGACGGTGAAGGCTATTTTGTAGAAGAAAGCATTGCACTTGGACATAAGCGCCTTGCAATAATCGACATTACTTCTACAGGTGATCAGCCCATGACATCGGGAAATGGCCAGTGGGTGATCGTTTTTAATGGTTGCATCTATAATTTTAAATCGCTGAGGAAAGATCTGGAGAAGTTGGGACATGAGTTTAAGGGAACTTCTGATACGGAGGTCATCACTGAAGGGCTTGCCGAACACGGGCCATCGTTTTTTAAGGAACTCGACGGGATGTTTGCCATAGCAGCATGGAACAAGAAAGAGAAGAAGCTGTATCTGAGCCGGGATAGATTTGCTATTAAGCCGCTCTACTATTGGTTTTCAGATAAAGAATTGGTTTTTGCTTCCGAGATCAAGGCCATCCTCAAATATCCGGGATACAAGATGGAGTTGGATTATCGTGCGTTGAACGAGTATTTTAGCTTTCAAAATATCTTTAGATACATCACTTTCTTTAAAGGTATTAATATGCTTCCGGCAGCAAATACCATAGAACTGACCAGAGATTCGAGGCACATCCTACATGAGTCCTGGTGGGATTATGATTTTACCGAGCCTGATAACAGCCTGAGTTTTGAAGATGCAGTTCAAGAGACAAAAAGGTTGTTGGAAAATGCTGTTCAGAGGCAAATGGTGGCAGATGTTCCTGTTGGATCTTATCTCTCAGGTGGCATGGATTCAGGTTCGTTAACCGCATTGGCAAGTCAGCATGTAAGCAGATTGAGCACGTTTACGGCAGGATTTGAATTGTCAAATGTAGATGGCCCCGAAGCAACTTTTGATGAAAGAATGGATGCGGAGCTGGTAGCTAATCATTTTAAGACAGAGCATTATGAGCAGGTCATCAATGCAGGCGACCTCCGGTGGTCACTACCACGGGTTGTTTGGCATATTGAAGACTTGAAGGTTGGGATGAGTTATCCTAATTATTACATCAGCCGGCTGGCTTCAAAATTTGTTAAAGTTTGTTTGCAGGGAACAGGTGGTGATGAGTTGTATGGTGGTTATCCTTGGAGGTATTATCGTGTATTCAAATCGTTGAATCAAAATGAGTTCTTTGATAATTATTATGGTTTCTGGCAGAGGCTCGTACCCGATAATGAGAAAATTCAACTCTTTCAGAGTTCTGTCTTCAAAGAGATTGACATTGCCAAACCCCGAGAAATATTTGAACGGGTATTTACATTTAATAAAAAATTAAAATATAACACTCCGGAAGAACATATTCAGAATAGCCTCTATTTTGAGATTAAAACATTCTTACCCGGCTTATTATTGGTAGGTGACAAACTGTCTATGGCTAATGGTTTGGAAGAGCGGTTTCCATTCCTGGATAATGAGATGATCGAGTTCGCACAAAAAATACCGGTAAAGTATAAACTGGGTAACCTCGAAAAAATGAAGCAATTTGACGAGAATGAATTTCAGAAAAAACAAAAGGTTTACCAGGAATATGATGATGGAAAGAACGTGCTTAGAATGGCAGTAAAGGATATTTTACCGGATAAGATAATTAACAGGAAGAAACAAGGTTTTTCTGCGCCCGATGAATCCTGGTACAGAGGTGAGAATGCATCCTATGTTAAAGAACTCCTGTTTGATAAAAATGCAGCCTATCAGGAATTTATTGATCCGAAATATGTTCGCGCTAAAGTAGATGAACATATCAACGATCGAATTAACCATAGGCTGATGCTTTGGTCATTCATGAATTTTGAATGGTGGTGTAAGCTATTTCTAAATGGTGAGTCATTTGAATAATAGGTATTCAATTTGACGGTAAACCAAAATAAGACTTGTAGATAAATGGATGTTCTATTTGTTGGTTCTTCCGTGTTCGGGCTTAAGAGTCTTGAAAAGATCCATGACTTACCTGAAATAAATATTGTGGGGATCATTTCCAATCCCAAAACCTTTTCTATTTCTTACAATAAGCAAGGGGTTACCAATGTACTGCATGCGGATGTGAGTAAGTTTGCGGAGAAAAACAATATACCATGTTACCTCATGAAAGAAAACATGAAGGAGGAACCGCTCTTGTCCTTCATTGAGGAAGTTAATCCGGAGTTTGGTGTCGTCGTTGGCTGGTATCATATAGTGCCGGGGATGCTATTGGAAAAATTCCGGTTTGCCGGTTTGCATGCATCCTTATTACCCGATTATAGCGGTGGAGCTCCATTGGTATGGGCAATTATAAATGGTGAAAAAAAGACAGGCATCACTTTTTTCTGCTTTGATAAAGGTGTAGATAACGGAGATATAATTGGCCAGGAGGAGGTTGAAATAACTGAGCGGGATACGATAAAAACGTTGTATGATAAGATTGAAATAAAAGGATTCAGTTTATTGTCGGAATATCTGCCTAAAATTGCAAGCGGTTCCACCGATTTCAGGAAACAAGATGACTCTCAAAGAAATGTATTTCCACAGCGTAGTCCCGGGGATGGGAAGATCGATTGGGCCTCGGATGCGAAAACAATATATAATTTTGTCAGGGCTCAGACGCAACCTTATCCTGGTGCATTTTGTACTTATAATAATAGTAAGCTGATCATATGGGAAGCTGCCTATTCGGCGGGTCGGGATGAAGAAAGCACAACAAGCGGCGAAGTTATAGACATTGACGAATCCGGATCTGTGACTGTGGCCACCGGTGACGGAAATTTGATTCTTTCTAAGGTATCTTATGTTGAAAAAGAAGGGCAAGCGGCAGACATCATCAAAACCACCGGTGAGATATTGGGGTGAAGGAATAAATATTTAAAAATGATAGTAATAGTAAACTACGGGCTCGGTAATCTGGCATCGATCAAGAATATGTTCAAGAAGATCGGCGCAGAATCAATTATCTCCTCAGACCTGGAGGTGATCGGGAACGCAGAGAAATTGCTTCTGCCAGGAGTTGGCGCATTTGATAACGGGATGACACATATAAATGATTTAGGATTTCGGCAAATTCTGAATAAAAAGGTTATGGAAGATAAAGTACCGATCCTTGGTATTTGTTTGGGCATGCAGCTACTAACGCGTAGCAGCGAAGAAGGCCAGTTAGAGGGGTTGGGTTGGATTGATGCTAAATGTGACAAATTTAATTTCGAGTCGATTGAAACCGATACGAAATTGAGAGTGCCGCATATGGGGTGGAACGAGGTAAATATTCAAAATAACCAAACCTTATTCAAAGGTTTCGAGCAGGGAGATGCAGCATTTTATTTTGTCCATTCCTATCATGTCGTATGTGAAAATGAGGCGGATATCATGGGAATGACACCATATGGCTACGAATTCGTATCCGTGATTCAAAAAGATAACATCTTCGGCGCACAGTTTCATCCTGAAAAAAGCCATAAGTATGGAATGAGGTTGTTGAAGAACTTCGTTGATATAGATCCTAAATCCTTTAACAAGTTATAAATGCTTAAAACAAGAGTAATTCCCTGCCTGCTGGTTAAGAGTAATGCACTGGTAAAGACCGTTGGCTTTAAAAAACCAACTTACGTAGGTGATCCACTGAATGCGATCAGGATCTATAATGAAAAAGAAGTGGATGAATTGATCGTTCTGGACATCACCGCGACAATCGAAAATAAGCCTCCACCGATAAAATTAATTGAAGACATTGCCGGTGAGTGCTTTATGCCATTTACATATGGAGGCGGTATCCGTAACATGGATGATGTGAAACAGATCTTTACGCTAGGCGTTGAAAAAATATCGATCAATGCCATTGCTTATGAGAAGCCCGAGTTACTTACAGAGATTTCCAAATTATATGGAAGTCAGGCGGTAATTGTATCTATTGACGTTAAAAAGGATTTTTGGGGTAAGCGTAAAGTTTTCATTAGGGGTGGAAAGAAAAATACCAAAATGGATCCCGTTGATTACGCCAAACGGGTGGAAGACTTAGGAGCCGGAGAAATATTACTCTATTCAATTGAACGTGATGGAACTTTTGAAGGTTATGATATTGAATTGATCAAATCGGTGACGGATGCCGTATCGATTCCCGTAATTGTATGCGGAGGTGCCGGGAAAATAGAGGATTTTGGAACTGCCGTCCGGGAAGGTGGTGCTTCAGCCGTTGCTGCAGGTAGTATGGTAGTGTTTCAAGGGCCAAATAGAGCTGTACTGATTAATTTCCCTACAAAAGACGAGCTACGCAACGTTTTAGTCTAGTTTTCTATCTACTCTAAGAACTTGTGGTTAATCGTGTGGACAATTAGTTTGTCAATTTGACTAACTTTGCGTTTTATTAGCGGTTGCTACCCAAATCTTAAGAAATACCAACATAGATGGATTCAAACATGGTTGAATCGCCTTCAGCCACGCTCAAAGATAAATCTGCTCAACCCGCGCAGGTCTGTACCCGATGTATCTACGATAGCAATGTTCCTTCGATTTTATTCGATGAGAAAGGGATGTGTAATTATTGCAAGATGCACGATGACCTGGTTGCTCAATATCCAACGGGAGAAGAGGGCCGGAAGAAGCTGGAGGAAATGGCAGCAGAGATTAAAGCAGCCGGAAAAAATAAGAAGTATGACTGTGTTGTTGGCGTGAGCGGGGGATGTGATTCTTCCTATTTGCTCTATAAAATGAAGGAGCTCGGACTGCGTCCTCTTGCTGTACATTTTGACAATACCTGGAATTCAACTATTGCTACGGAGAATATTCATAACATGCTGAAAGCGTTGGACATAGATCTGTACACTATTGTGGTGGACAATGAGGAATATGACGATATCTACACCTCGTTTCTCAGGGCGGGTGTGGCGGATATTGAAGCGCCTACGGATATCGCATTGGCCACAACATTGTACAAGGCGGCAGCGAAATTTGGAGTCAAATATATGATAGAGGGCCATTCTTTCAGAACGGAGGGCGTTTCGCCCCTGGGGTGGCTGTATATGGACGGAAAATACATTTCCAGCGTTCATAAGCAGTACGGGAAAAAGAAAATGAAGACTTATCCGAATCTTTGGCTCACCTCTTTCCTGAAATGGATGATATTTAGCAGGATCAAAAAGATCAGGCCATTGTATTTTATGGATTACGATAAGGAAGCAACTAAAAAATTCCTCACAAAAGAATTTGGCTGGCAATGGTATGGCGGGCATCATCTTGAAAATAGATTTACAGCATTCTATCATGCCTATTTTCTGCCAAAACGATTTGGCATAGATCAACGAGTTAACGGGTATGCGGCTATGGCCAGGTCGGGGCAAATGACAAGAGAGGAAGGGTTACGATTAATGAGCGAGCCTCCTCACCTGGACGATGAAAATCTGGAATATCTGAAGAAGCGTTTGGGTTTTTCGGATCAGGAATTTGACAGGTTAATGAATCTACCCAAAAGGACTTACAAAGATTTCAAAACTTACAAACCGTTTTTTGAAAGATTCCGGTGGTTCTTTTATATTATGTATAAAGCTGATCTGGTACCTTATAGCTTTTATGTAAAGTATACTTCCAAGAAACTACTTTAAACGGAAAACTATCGCTTCCGCATGAGCTCCTCTTTTCAATTCACTTTTAACAACATCCAAAAACAGTTTCAGGATGTATTGGCTGAAAATTATAAGGTCATAACCTGTGCAGAATATGTTGAATTTAAAGGTAGTGATGAGTTTTCGAAGCTGTTGATCAATAGAGTGGATATAGATTTTAATATGAACAAAGCCAGGCGGCTGATGGAGTTATTTAATGCTCTTGATATAAAAGCCACATTTTTTATACGCCTGCACGCGCCCGAATACAATCCCTTTTCTTTCGAAAATTACAAGATATTGAAGGCAATTCTCAGTTCCGGCCATGAAGTAGGATATCATTCTGAAATCGTTGACCAAGCAGCTATCTGGGAGGAAGATGCTGCAGAGTGTCTGACAAGGGATTTGCAAGCGATTAATAACATGCTGGGAATAGAAATCAAGGGTGTCGCCAGCCATGGCGGAATGACAGGTCTGAATAACCTGGATTTTTGGAAAGACAGAAAGCCCTCGGAATTTGGATTGCTATATGAGGCCTATGATAAACAACCCGAATTCAATTTGTTTCAAGATTCGTTTTATATCAGTGATTCAAATTGGACATCCTGGAAATGTTATGATAAGGGAGAATTAGTTGAGAATAATGACCTCTCATTGGGTGAGCACGCAAAAGATAATCACGAACTCATTTATTCCTTGATTCACTCGGATACTTATTTTGATGAACATTTTTACGAATGAAGCTTTCAAAACATTCCTGATTGCCAATGTTCAAAATACCGCGCATCAAAGTTAAAGTACTGCAAGAGCAACGAGACAAATTAATCAGTGTTTTTGAGAGTGGGGAGTTAATGTTGGGGGGTGACCTGGATTTATTCGAAACTAAGCTAAAGCAAGAATTAAATCAGGATCATTGCATATTGACCGTTAACGGCTTTTCGGCGATAGTACTCGCCATCCATGCATTGAACATTCGGGGTAAAAACATCCTCATGCCTGCCATCTCCACGTGTTTCGCAATTTCAAATGCTATCAGGGCAAGTGGTAATGTGCCCGTCTTTACCGATGTGGAAGCTTCTACCGGTAATCTCGATTCAAGAGCTGCATTAGTATTGTATAATGAAACGGGGTATGATCTTATGATTACGCCGAATCATTTTGGAATTGCCTCAGCAATAAAGGAGCTCAAGTCTATAGGTGTACCGGTCATTGAAGATTGTGCGCAGTCTTTCCTGACAAACTCTCACAGGAATTCTGAAGCCGATATGCAGGTTTGTTCATTTTATCCTACAAAGATCATTAATGCCATAGATGGAGGAGCAATTCTCACCCGAAATAAAATTTACGCTGACAATATCAGGGACAGAGTTTATTATGAGCAGCAAGAAAGAGATGATGAGGTGGTGAGATTTAATTTTAGAATGCCGAATATTCATGCATCTATTGGCCTGTTATATTTGTCTGAAAAGGAAACTGTTGAAAGCAGGTATAAGCAGATAATAAATCAATACAAAGCCATAATTCAAAAGTTTGATACGATCAGCCTGTTGGAGAATACAACTCCCAACGACGAATTCCTCTATAAGTTTGTTCTTTGCTTTGAGAATAATGAAAAGCTGGACAAGTTCATGAGTGATATGATGGAAGCAGGCATTGAATGTTCGAAGGAAATATTAGCAATAGTCGAATTGACTGATCAGTTTCCTAATGCTCAAAAACTATATCAAACAACCTGCTCGATTCCATTATATGAAGAATTAACGAATGAAGAGGTTGAGCTGGTTTGTTCTACCATGGAGAATTCCATTAGCGCCTAGCGCCATGTAAATGTCGAAGATGGAAGAAATAGAAATGAAGAATGGAGATAACAGGGGATTAGAGGAGGAGAAAAATTTTCTCACATCCCTTAATAAATATCTAGGGGAAACGGAAAGTTCGTTGATGCAGGATGTCAAAGAAGAAATTCCAAATATTTTTCTGTTGGGCCTGCCTAGATCCGGTACAACATTGCTGGCTCAGATTCTTTTTAACAATCTGGATATTGCCTGTACCAATAGCTTTGTTGCACGATTTTTTGAATCACCTCTGACAGGTTGTATGCTGTCTAAGATCATACTTGGAGACAGGAAGTCTAATGTATATAAATCGAGTTATGGCAAGCCTGTGGATATGCATGCCCCTCATGAGTTTTCGTGGTTTTGGCAAAACTTATTGAACTATAAAGATATTACGGTTTACAAACCTGAAGAAGCGCGCAAAAGCATTGATTGGCTGTTGGTCAAAAGCAAACTTTTGAACATGAATCGGGTGTTTGAAGCTCCTTTGATCCACAAACCCCTCGAGTTGATGGCTTTTCATATGGAACAATTCAACGACCTGTTTGATAAGGCTCTGTTCATTTATATAGAACGTGATAGCATTGACATCACCTATTCTTTGACAAAAGCCCGGTTGTCTTATTATAACGATCTGGATGAATGGTGGGGTTCATATCCAACAGAGTATAATGAAATTTCCAGGGCGCCCTGGTGGGAACAGGTACCCGCTCAGGTTCATTATTTATTGAAACTGTACGAGGATAAGCTTCCGGTTATTGATGAGAGTAGATTTTTGAAAACAACGTATCAGGATCTTTGTAAGGACCCTCAGCAATTATTGGAGGATGTTAAAACCAAAGTAAAAGATATTTCGGGATATTCAGTCAAGCAAATTAATGATCCTCCATCATTGACGGCTTCCAAACCGAATCTGGATGATGCTTTGATAACGCAGCTTGCAAAAGGAATTGAAAAATATAATTTGAAATCAACTATTTCTTAGTGAATGGATAAAAAAACGATCGCGATACACCAACCGGATTTTATGCCGTGGCTTGGATTTTTTAATAAGATGGTCAAGGCAGATGAATTTGTGGTACTTGACCATGTGTCAAATAATCCCAGAGATGGATTTTGGGTACGAAGAGTTAAAATGGCTATCCAGCAAAAAGAGCAGTGGATCACGATACCGCTGGTTAAGCCTAAAGAAAAGGTCTTTGTTCCCATTAATGAAATGGAAGTACAAGAGGATTCCTATGCTTCAAAAAAGATGCTGAAATCCATACGGCTTAATTATAGTAAAGCTCCTTTTTTTGAGGAGGGTTTTGAACTCATTGAAGATTTCATCAATGATACGGAAGTGCTGGTGGCTGAACGGAACATGAAGTTCATTAATAAGATCCGGCAAAAACTTGAAATTGATACACCCATGGTGTATAGCTCAACAATGGATTGCAAGAACACCTCGACAGAAATGCTCATCGAAATATGCCGCTCGCTTAATGCCGATGTATATCTTGTGGGCGGAGGGGCAACAGGCTATCAGGAGGATGAGTTGTTTGAAAAGGCAGGGATAGAACTACAGTATCTGGATTTTAATCAGAAGGAATACAGTCAAGTGAATAATACAGAGTTTATTCCCGGTTTATCCATCGTTGACGTGCTTATGAATTGCGGGATTGAACAAACAAAAGAACTGATCAATGGCCAAAATTAAAGTTGCATGCATGGGCAATATGAACAATAATATGTTCGTGTTGATGCGCTATTTGCGTGGGTTTGATGTGGATGCCGATCTTTTGTTGTTCGATAAGGAAATAGACCATTTTTCACCTGATACTGATTCGGTGAATGTAGAGGATTATGAGAAACATATTAAGCAGCTGAGCTGGGGTGGATACAGATCATTTTTCACAACCAGTAAACAAAAAATTAGAGCTGCGATTGAGGACTATGATGTAATAATCGGTTGCGGCTTTGCTCCGGCTTTTTTTCAGAAGATCAGGAGAAAACTGGATATATTTCTTCCCTATGGTTCGGATATGCTTTATTATCCCTATGCTAAATTTATTTTTTCAACACCTTCCCTACGTATCTTTTCTAATACTATCCTGGCGAGGTATCAAACAAAGGGAATCAGAAATTGCAAGGTAAAGATTCTGAGCACGATCAAAGACTATTATTATTCAGTTAATAAGTTCGGTACGGATTTTCTCGGTTTACAATCACCCTTGGTCTATTTACCTGACTTTGAAGCACTTGACTTCAAGAACATGAATGGATTTGAATATAAGGATCAGTTCGACGAATTAAGAGCAAAAAATGATGTAATGATCTTCAATCATTCTCGTCAGATATGGAAAACTTTTAAGGGAGATATAGTGGCCGGTAAGGGTAACGATAAGTTGATCAAAGGCTTTGCCAGATACCTGAAAGAAGCAAAGAAGTCTGCTGTATTGATTTTATTTGAAAAAGGAGTGGATGTGAAATATTCAAAGCAACTGATCGGTGAACTGGGTATTGATGATCATGTTAAATGGATGCCAAAGATGCCGAGGAAGAACCTTTTGTATGGCTTGCAAATGGCTGATTTTGCAGTCGACACGATGAATGCCGGAGGTATCGGTGGTTCGGGTTATGAAGCCATGATCCTTGGAACGCCGTTGTTTAATAGCATTCCGTGGGGACAGGACGAATATGATAAGCTATTGCTTGGGAAACCGGTGCCACCGGTCATAGAAGCATCAACGGAGGATCACATCTATGAAAATCTGCTAAGGAATGAAAAGGAGCCTGAGTTTTATAAGGAAAAAGGGTTGAAAGGTAAACAGTGGATCTATGATTACAGGGGGTCAGGATTGGTCGAAAAATGGATTCATTTAATTGAAGATATTTATCATAAGAGAGAGATCAATGAGCAAGCCCTTCAGTTTAATTAATATAACTTTGCGGCAAAATTTATAAAAAATAAATAATCGGAATTGAGTCCACTCCGAAAAGTGTAAGAATAGATCATGCCACGAAAACACAAAATTTTACAAATGATTGATATTTAATTATTTATATTTTGTGTTCTTTTGTGATTTAGTGCTTTTGTGGCGAAAAATGACTTTTAGGAGGGGACTCAGAATTGATATTCTAAATAATGGAACAAGAAGATAAAGTTGTCGCGCAATCAAGTATTCCCGACTGGCAAATAGAAGAAAACAGTAAACGGACCG
>JACZTA010000081.1 GCA_022573915.1 Bacteroidota bacterium
AGGGACACGATCCGGCTTTGGAGCCGGACTTTACGAGATTGGTAAAGAAAATCCAAACATCGTTGCTTTGGCAGCAGATCTGAGTGGGTCATTGAAGATGCAGGCCTTTGCAGAGGCATTTCCGGAACGATTTTTTCAGATTGGTGTTGCAGAAGCAAATATGATTGGGATAGCTGCAGGGATGACGATAGGTGGTAAGATTCCCTACACCGGTACATTTGCTAATTTTTCCACCGGTAGAGTTTATGATCAAATTCGTCAATCAATTGCGTACTCAAATAAGAATGTTAAGATATGTGCGTCTCATGCCGGGTTGACCTTGGGTGAGGATGGTGCCACACACCAAATTCTTGAAGACATAGGCCTGATGAAGATGCTTCCTAATATGACTGTCATTTGTCCGTGTGATTATAACCAGACAAAAGCGGCAACAATTGCTATTGCGGAAATGATTGGACCGGTATACCTGAGATTTGGAAGACCCAGTGTTCCAAATTTTACAGCAGAAGATGAAAAATTCGAGATTGGAAAAGCGGTCTTGTTAAAAGAAGGGTCAGATGTAACCATCATAGCCACCGGACACCTTGTGTGGAAAGCGGTTGAAGCTGCCAGGGAACTTGAAAAAAAAGGAATTGACGTTGAGCTTATTAATATTCATACCATTAAACCTTTAGATGAAAATACAATCTTAGATTCTGTAGCCAAGACTAGATGCGTCGTGACTGCAGAAGAGCATCAGATTAATGGTGGATTAGGTGATCTGATCGCTCAGGTGCTGGCTCGAAGATCTCCTGCACCGATGGAGATGGTGGCAGTGCAAGACTCATTTGGTGAAAGTGGCAAACCGGAGGAATTGTTAAAAAAATATGGTTTGGACAGTAGTAATATTATTGAGGCCGTTGAAAAAGTAATGGCTCGTAAAAGTTCTTCTACTGTACTTAACTGATTTATTCCTTCATCCTAAAGCCCTGATATACCGTAGATTTCTACTTGTTTTTATAGATTCCTTAATGCATTCCACTTCAATTTATCGGTTCGATAGTTAATGGATATAACTGATCAAGAAATACTAGAAAAATTTGCAGTTGAGAGTACTCAACAATTTGCTTTTAATTTACTTGTTAAGAAGTATCAGGAAAAACTTTACTGGCATGTCCGTAGAATGGTTATAAATCATGAAGACACGAATGATCTCATACAGGAGATTTTCATTAAGGTCTGGAAAAATCTGCATAAATTCAGAGGAGACTCGAAATTGTACACCTATCTTTATCGAATCGCCACAAATGAAACATTGACATTTTTAAATAAGAAAAAAAGAAAATATTTTTTACCTCTATCCAATGTCGAAAAAAAGCTGGAAGAAGAGTTGGTTGCCAGCACCTCCTTCGATCCCGATAAACTTGAACTCAAGCTGCAGAAAGCTATACTTTCACTCCCTACTAAGCAGCGATTAATTTTTAACATGCGGTATTATGATGACCTTAGCTACGAAGAGATCTCACAGATGGTAAACACATCTGTTGGTGCTTTAAAAGCCTCTTATCACCACGCTGCGAAGAAAGTAGAAAAATTTATAATAGATGATTAAACCTTTGTGGCACCGGCCACTCTAAGTACTTGTATGGGAAGGAAAATTGAAATTCATAAAGAGTTACAGGAGATTACTCCGCAGTTGGCAAAGTTTGAGAAAACCAACCCCTTTGAGGTACCCGCCGATTATTTTCAAAATTTGCCCGGAAATATTACCGAACGACTGCAGATTAAACACGATGAGGTTTCGATACTCGATAAGTTGATTCGTTTAGCACTAAAACCTCAATATTCTCTCTCACTTATTTCGATCATCGCCATTTTTATTATCACTGTGATTGTATTTGACAGGACGGATGAAATTAATGGATTGGAGGAACAATTGCAAACGGTTTCGACTGAAGAGATACAAAATTTTATCAATGATAATATTGAAGATTTTGATGCAGAGATGATCTATGAGAATATGATGGTGGAAGCTGATGTTACGGAAATAGACGATGAATTATACGAATCAATACGAGAATACTTAATTGACGAGTTAGACGAGAATACAATTATGGAGGAATTATTATGAAAAGGAATTATTTTATTACAACAGCTTTAGCATGTCTCATAGCTGTAAGCGCGTTCGCCCAAGGTGGCAGAATGGGTCACAAAACTGAAAAGATAAAAGCGCTGCGCGTCGCATTTTTTACCGAACGACTGGATCTCTCACCTGAAGAGGCACAGGTGTTTTGGCCGGTATATAACGATTTTCTTGAAGAGATGGAGGATGTTAGAACGGCAAGAAGGGAAGAAATGAAGGGTGTCAAAGAAAACTTCGACTCGATGAGTGATAAACAAATTGAGGGCCTGGTTGACGGTATTGTGGAGTTCAAACAAAAGGAAGTCGACATCCAGATTAATTATCACAATCAGTTTAAAGAGATACTACCAATCAAGAAGGTAGCTCAACTCTATAAAACTGAACGGGAATTTAAAGCCTGGTTGCTGAAGCAGCTCAAAGAACAAAAGCAACAAGGTGAAATGAGAAGAGGAGGAATGCACAAGCCCATGCTGCAAGAAAGGCAGTTTTAAACTCTCTTCCATTTATCTGAACTTGGTTTTAGGGAATTGAATAGCCTTTTTTGCTACTTTTATCCTGTGACCGGGCGTTCAGCAAATTTTCTTCGTCATGTAGCGCAAACAAGTGACGCTCCTATCTCCATCGAAGTTGATAGGGTAGAAGGAAGCTATATCTACGACAAGGAGGGAAAGGAATATCTTGATCTGATTGCGGGAATATCTGTTGCTAATTTGGGGCACGCAAACCCGAAAGTTCAAAAAGCCATCACTGACCAATTAGAAAATTATTCCCACGTAATGGTCTATGGGGAGTTTATTCTCGAACCCCAGGTAGATCTGGCCACACGATTAGCTCAGCTTTTACCGGATAAACTGGATACCACTTACTTTGTCAACTCAGGCAGTGAGGCTGTAGAGGGTGCACTAAAACTTGCTAAACGCTATACCGGCCGTGCAGAGATAATCAGCTTTAATAATGCATATCATGGAAGTACACATGGTGCCTTGTCGATAATGGGCAACGATTTTTATAAATCAGCGTTCACCCCGTTATTACCCGATACCAGGATAATTGAGTTCAATTCTAAAAATGATTTAAAAGAGATCACAGAGAAAACCGCTGCAGTGATCATTGAACCGGTGCAAGGTGAAGCAGGTGTGCGGATTGCAGACAATGAATTTCTCGATGCCCTGAGAGCAAAATGTGATGCGACAAAAACGTTATTAATCTTTGATGATATCCAGGCTGGAATGGGGCGGACAGGAAAACTATTTACTTTTGAGCATTACGATATAATTCCTGATATCATAACGTTGGCAAAAGCGTTTGGAGGAGGCTTGCCGTTAGGGGCATTTATTTCTTCGAATAAAATTATGTCTTGTTTACAAAAAGACCCACCGCTTGGCCATATCACTACGTTTGGAGGTAATCCGTTGAGTTGTGCTGCGGGACTTGCGTTTGTCAATGAGTTACTGGATACAGCCATTATGGATGGTGTGGCAGGTAAGGCGCAGTTATTCGAAGACAATCTTAATCATCCTGCCATTAAGGAAATAAGAAATAAAGGGCTGTTAATGGCCGTTGAATTTGATAGTTTTGAATTTAATAAGAAAGTGATCGATGAGTGCATTGCAAATGGAGTGATAGTGGATTGGTTCTTATTTGCAGATAGCAGTTTGAGAATATCTCCTCCATTGAATATCTCGGATGAAGATATCACAAAGGCTTGCGAGATTTTAAGTAACGCCATTGAAAATATTAATTGATGAGGCTATGAGCTATCGAAAATTTTTATTTGGTATTTCAATGGTCTGTATTTGCGCTGTATTTACACATTGCAAAACAAAACCGGTGTCCCTTGTGGTCCAGGAAATATCTTCGGGTACGGGTTATGATCTTAGCTCAATATATATGGTGGACGATAGTGTCGGGTTTATTGTAGGTGGATCCAGATATGACATAGGAATTGTTTTGAAAACCACCGATGCCGGAGATTCCTGGAGTATTGATTCGATCAGTCCAAAGCGGCTGTATGGGGTTCATTTTACGGCAGATAGAACTGGATTTGTAGTTGGTTTTGATGGGAAGATCTTTGGAACAAAGGACGACGGACAGTTCTGGACCTTGCTTGAATCTGCTTTCGTTCCGTTATATGATGTCTCCTTTGCCGATGACAAGAATGGTGTGGCTGTGGGTGGAGCGGGTTATAAACAAGGGTATATAATGAGAACAAATGACGGTGGTGATACCTGGTCGTTGGAGACCATAGGCCGTGAACTCCGAACTATTATCTTCATCAACGATACTATGGGCTTCATAGGAGGATATGGTGTGGTTATGAAGACTGAAGATGCCGGTGCAACATGGGATACAACTGATGCGAGGGGAGACTTTTTCGTTTCGATAGATTATTCTAAACCTATTGGATTATATGCAGCAGGTAGTAATGGGTCTGTTATTCGGTCACAAGACAAGGGAGAAACCTGGACAACGCAGATCAACGGGAATACTCATGTAATTAATAGATTCAGTTTTCGGGCTATTCAGGTGCTTTATGGCCCGTATGCATACGTCGTTGGCAAGAATGGGAAGATCATGAGCGTATATAGTAACGGAAGCAAGTGGAGCAATGAAAAACGTTTTACGGAAATGCATCTAAATGATGTGTCGATACAACCCTCCGGTTTGAATATTGCGGTAGGGGATGGAGGAGTTATTTATAAGTTCTTTTAGTTCAGGAACTATATAACCGGTCATACGTGGATGAATACTGAAGCAGGTCGCTTTCGTTAAAACAGACAAACAAAACCTTCTCTAAAACCGTATTGTCATCAAGAAATTTCTTCGTTTCGGTAAGCGCGATCTCGCACGCTTGATCTATTGGATATTTATAAATACCGGTGCTTATAGATGGAAAAGCGATGGTTTTGATACTGTTTTCTATTGCTAGTTTGAGGCTATTTTTATAACAATCAGCAAGTAGTTCAGCTTCATTATTATTGCCCTCATCCCAAACCGGTCCAACAGTATGGATCACAAATCTGGCGTGAAGGCTGTAACCACCGGTAATCTTTGCCTCGCCTGTTTCACACCCGTTTAATTTCATACATTCTTCAAGTAATTTGGTTCCGGCAGCTCTGTGAATGGCTCCATCGACGCCACCGCCACCGAGGAGCATTTTGTTAGCTGCGTTAACTATGGCATCGACTTGTTGCAGCGTGATGTCTCCCTGTACCAGCTCTATGCGTGAATCCATATTAAAAGAGCTTCTCTAATTCTCGAAGAGACGAAATTTCATAAGTGGCATCTATGATATTCTTTTTCTTTTCAGGATTGAAATATACCTGGTCCATTCCTGCATTCTTCGCACCCATGATATCGACTTCCCAACTGTCACCTATATAAATACTCTCATCAAATTCGGCTCTTGCTTTAGAAACCGAATATTCAAATATTTTTTTATCGGGCTTTTGTATACCGGCTTTTTCAGACGTGATTACCTGCTTAAAATATTGTAACAGATGGTTTGCCAGGAGTTTGGAGAATTGCACTTCCTGAAATCCATTGGTGATAATATGCAGTGTATACTTTTTATTCAGATAGGTCAGGATCTCAACAGCGTAATCTATCAGGTTGGTTTTCATAGGACTTATTTTGATATAGTCCCGGTCCAATTTGAAGACCAGTTCTTCATTCGTAATTCCGAAATGACCCAAAGTGTGTTCAAACCGTTGAGTTCTCAGTTTCATTTTATCAACGGTTCCATTCCTGTATTTTTTCCAAAGAACCTCATTTTTCTTTTTGTATACATCAATGAAAATACTCGGTGATTCTATCCCTAATACATGAAGATCATGAATACTGAATAGCTCAGTTAATGCTTCTTCAGCATTTTTTTGAAAATCCCACAAGGTTCCATCAAGGTCGAAAAATATGTGCCGATATTTTTTCAAGTGTTTTTAGGGCCTAACCTTTAAATGTGAGGTACATATATACGACATAGACTGATAATAAGATCATTCCACTTCCCCTTCCGAGCCTGCTGCCTCTAAACGCAAGTGGCAGGATCAACAACGATATTCCTAACATCCAATAAATATCCATCTGAATGAATGAGAGGTTTACAGGAATTTCGTGAACAATACTCGTAATACCACCAATGGCAAGGATGTTAAAAATATTAGAACCGATCAGGTTGCCAATGACCAGATCTGCTTCCTTTTTAAACCCGGCTATAATGGAAGTGACTAGCTCAGGTAAGCTGGTTCCTAATGCAACCAGGCTTAATCCAATTATTTTTTCACTCACATCAAAGTCCCGTGCAACCACTACTGCACCGCCAACAAACCAATGTGATCCCAGTACAAGGCCTGCACTACCCAGAATGATTAAGGTGATATTAATCCATAATGCCCGTGTTGGTTTGGATTCGCCGGTGGTTTTTGTTTGATCTGCAACTACAACCTGCTCTTTTCGGGATTTTCTTACTAAGAATGTTAAATAGGTTATCAGGAATATCAGGTAGATTATTCCTTCATAAAACTGCACTTTCAGATCGAGGATCAGAATAAAAAAGCCAATACTGGCTATCATCATGACGGGCCAGTCTATTCTTAATGAGTTTCTATTTACACTTAAGGGAAAGAGGATGGCGACGATGCCTAAAACCAGTCCCAGGTTTGCCATGTTGGAACCAACGATATTCCCAATTGCTATATCGGGGTGATCTGAAAGGGCTGCTTGAATACAAACAACCAGCTCCGGTGCAGATGTACCAAAGGAGACTACCGTTAAGCCAACGACCAACGTCGATATTCTAGCTCCCAAGGCAATGCCCACTGCGCCTCGCACGAGAAATTCACCGCTCAGGATCAGAAGTGCAAGGCCGAGGAATAGAAATAGATAGTCCATGTTATAGGTTAATCCTGGATTTTTTCACCAAACGCAAGATCTCCTGCATCTCCCAATCCGGGAATTATGTACGACTTCGCGTCGAGTTCAGCATCGACAGCGCATATCCATATCGTACAATCCGGGTAATGTTCTTCAACGTATTTTAGTCCTTGCTCAGATGCAATGACGGTTACGATATGAATACCTGACGGCTTTCCTTCTTTCATCAACTCATTCAAAACCGAAACAATCGATGCGCCTGTGGCCAACATCGGATCGACCAGGATTAGCGTACGGCCGTCTAAAGCCGGACTTGACAGGTAATCTAATTTAATATCAAATGAACCATCCTCCTTATGCTTTCTGTAGGCAGAAATAAAAGCATTATCTGCCTGATCAAAAAAGTTTAGCAAACCATTATGCAGCGGCAATCCGGCACGAAGGATGTTCCCAATGATAGGTTGATTCTTCAACTTGACTGATTTTGCCAATCCCAAAGGTGTTTCAACCTCATGATCAACCCATTCGAGCGTTTTGCTGAGCTCATATGCGGTGATCTCTCCAATTCTTTCCAGGTTTCTGCGAAAGCGCATCCGGTCTTGCTGCACCTTCTTATCCCGTATCTCGGCAATAAACGCTGCAACAAGAGAATTTTCTTCACCTAAATTATGGATCATCAGCCGGATTTTGAAATGGTGAGCAAAGATAGGATTTCTTTTAAAGGGCAGGGTCTATTATTTTAATCGTTGGGTTTTAAGTAAATTGAGATATTAGTAGCAATAATAATGTCAAGTCATTATCGTTCCTATTGTATGACAACTCGGTATGCGCTGTCATACATAAAGCTAATTAATATGTGAACCCAATCTAGCCACCCATGAAAAAATTCTACTTAGTTCTTCTAATAACCTTATCTGCAACAATAATTCATGCTCAAGATGTCAAGTTAGAATGGGTCAAATCTGTAGGGGGACCTCATATTGAAGTGGGTCAAGAGATCACGACTGATGCTACAGGAAATGTGTACACAACCGGTATATTTAAATTTACAGCAGATTTTGATCCGGGTACGGCGACCTTCTATCTGACTTCGAATGGTGATTGGGATATTTTTATCCAAAAATTGGATGCTAAAGGAAATTTTGTTTGGGCAAAATCGATGGGAGGAATGGGTTGGGATGGAGCTTATTTTATCAAAATCGATGATCTAGGTGATGTCTATGTAGGTGGGTTTTTTTCAGGTACGGTAGACTTTGATCCAAGTGGAGCAACATTCAATTTGACTTCAAATGGCTTTACGGATGGTTTTATGCAAAAGTTAGATTCCGATGGAAATTTTGTTTGGGCTAAATCCACGAGTGACACATCGCAAGTTGTTGGTAAATTCACTACTGACGAATTGGGAAATGTAATTACGATTGGGTCATTTTCCGGGACTGTGGATTTTGATCCTGGTACAGCGACCTTCAATCTGACTTCGGATGGCGATTGGGATGCTTTTATCCAAAAGCTGGATGCTGACGGAAATTTTATTTGGGCCAAATCCATCAGTGGAATATCTGATTATTCTATTTGGTTTGTTTCTACGGATGGCGTTGGAAATGTGTATTTGATGGGAGTGTATGAAGGTATTGTAGATTTTGATCCGGGTGCAACGATATTCAATTTAGGTTCAAATGACAGCGTGGATATCTTTATTCAAAAATTAGACTCAGAAGGAAATTTTGTTTGGGCTAACTCCATGGGGGGAAGAAATTCTGGTGCCGGTAATTCGTTCTCTACCGATGCCTTTGGAAATATATTTGTGACAGGAACATTTTGGGAAACTGTAGATTTTGATCCGGGGCCGGAGACTTTCAATTTGACTTCAAATGGTTATGGTGATATTTTCATTCAGCATTTAGATGCCGACGGAAAATTTATCTGGGCTAAATCGATTGGAGGAGTGGGTTTTGATCAAGGTTACTCTCTCATTACGGATATTTCAGGTAATGTGTATGTAAGCGGATCTTTTCAAGACGTTGTAGATTTTGATCAGACGGGGGCAAGCTTCAATATAATTTCAAATGGCTATTACGATGTTTTTATCCAAAAGTTTGACGCGAGTGGAAAATTTATCTGGGCTCAGTCTATGGGTGGAGCAGACTCTGATAATGGTTATTCAATCCACATTGATGATTCTGATAATTTGTATTTGACCGGTAGATTCATGGGGCCTGCAGATTTTGATCCAGGTGCGGGTATCTTCAATTTAACTGATGTAGGTGGCGGTGATGTTTTTATCCAAAAGCTAAGTCAATTAGCTGAGGATACAGATGTAAATACCCTTCTTAGTAGGGTATCTATTTATCCCAATCCAATCCAAGAACAGGTAATTGTTAATCTAGGAAACTTAAAAGAGGTTTCCATAAGAGTATTTAGTGTTAGCGGTCAATTGATTTATAATAAGGAAAACATCACCGCATCTATTCACAAATTTGGATTTAATGAATTTCCAGGTCTTTATATTGTTGAATTGAGCGCTCAAGGAGAGAGGCGACAATATAAATTGGTAAAAATGTAATAAAATATGAGGACTGATTAGCCATGAAAAAAATCTACTTAAGCCTTCTAATAACTCTATTATCGGCCGGTATTCATGCTCAGGTTCTCGATTTTGTATGGGCTAAATCCACAGGCGGAGTGTCAGCTGACGTTGTTCATTGTATCACCACCGATGGTTCAGGCAATGTGTATACAACGGGAGAATTTTATGTCACAGTGGATTTTGATCCGAGTAGTGCGGGAACATTCAATATGACTTCAAATGGCCTAAACGATATTTTTATTCAAAAACTGGATGCTAATGGAAATTTTATTTGGGCCAAATCGATTGGCGGAAGTTCAAGTGAGGTTGGTCAATGCATCACAACCGATGCCTCGGGTAATGTTTATATCACTGGGTCTTTTGCCGGCACAGTAGATTTTAATCCCGGTGCAGGCACCTTTAATTTGACTTCTAATTTCGTCTCACAGGATATTTATGTCCTAAAGTTAGATGCCAATGGGAATTTTATTTGGGCTAAATCGATAGGTGAAATGGACACGGATTTTGGTCAATCAATCATTACCGATGCCTCGGGCAATGTATTAATAACCGGATCTTATCAACTTATAGTGGATTTTAATCCGGGTGCAGGTACCTTCTATTTAACTTCAAATGGTCAGTACGATGTTTTTGTCCTAAAGTTAGATGCTAATGGGAATTTTATGTGGGCGAAATCTATGGGTGGACCTTTTGGCGATTGGGCAGAGTCAATCGCTGTCGATGCCTTGGGAAACGTGTTAATAACCGGAGCTTATAAAAACACGGTTGATTTTGATCCCGGTGCCGGGATATTCAATTTGACGTCAAATGGTGACTATGATATTTTTATACAGAAGATGGATGCTGCTGGAATATTTATTTGGGCTAAATCCATGGGAGGACCGTCTGGAGATTTTGGTGCGTCCATCGTTACCGATACCTCGAGCAATGTGCTGTTAACAGGAACTTATAGGGACACGACAGATTTTGATCCGGATACGTCGACCTTAAATTTGGTTTCAAATGGCGGTCAGGATATTTTTATTCAAAAGTTAGATGCCGGTGGAAGTTTGATTTGGGCTAAATCCATGGGTGGAACAGGAATGGATCATGGTGTAGCCGTGAGTGCTGATACTTCTGGAAACATATTAATAACCGGATATTATTGGGGAACGGCGGATTTTGATCCTGGGGCGGCGACCTTCAATTTGACTTCCAATGGCTCGCAAGATATTTTTGTTCTGAAGTTAGATGCCGGTGGAAATTTTATCTTGGCTAAATCAATTGGAGGAACAGATACCGATATTGCCTGGTCGATCACGATAGATGCCTTGCAAAATGTGTATGTAGCCGGACGCTTTCAGGGCACTGTGGATTTTGATCCTGGTGCCGCGACTTTCAATTTGATTTCAAATGGTATTTATCCGGATTTTTTTGTTCTGAAGTTGAGTCACATAACAGTGAGTGTGGAGGAAAACACCTGGTCTGATAATGTAATCATCTTCCCTAATCCAAGCTCAGGCCTGGTAAATCTTGATTTAGGTAAGTTAAAAAAAGTAACCATAAAGGTCTTTAATGTCGTTGGCAAACTTGTCTATCAAGCAGAAAACATCAATACTTCAATTCATCGATTTGAATTAAATGAAACACCGGGTCTTTATATTATTAAAGTGAGTTCTCAAGGAGAGAGGCAACAATATAAATTGGTGAAGATGTAACGTTATTAATAAAGCAATTAGATTATGAAACTGACGAACCTGATTATCACATTACTGTTTTTAGTATTCTGGTCTTGCCAACAACAATCAGTAGATAATTTTAAGATGGTTGAGGTGAACATGTCTGCCAAGGAAGTAAAAAAACTACTTGGTGATCCTGAACAAATTGTTCATTTGGGAAGCATCATAGCTACGGGAGAGAAAATTGAAGTTTGGTATTATGGTCATAACCGTTCTATTGGGATGAATGACGGTAAGGTTTCCAACATCACAGAAGACATAAAGCGGGAGACGGAAATACTACAAACTGTCATAGAGGCAAATCGATCTGGTGATACAGCAACCGTTAATAAGCTATTAAAAATGCTCGGGATAACGGATGAAGATATCAAGCGCGCAAAGGAGGCGGAAGATGTTGAATGATTAACTGTACCAGTTTTAATAACAATTTTAATTAGCTCGATATGAAATTTTCTTATTTGCTATTATTTGTAATTTGTATTGTCATCACTCGCAATTCCTCAGCCCAAAACTGGGCTCCAATTGGCGCTATCTGGACCTATACCAACGGAACAGTAAATCCCAATTTTACTACTTTTTCAACATTTGAATCCCTGCGAGATACATTTATAAATGGTAAGGCGTGTAGGATAATGTGGCAGGATGCACCATTTACAATAGGCTCTCATAGTCGTTGGCATTATATGTATTCTGATAGCAACAAGGTCTATTTTCTGAATAAAGATACTTCCGAATGGTGCCTGTTATACGACTTCAATGCAGTGCCGGGAGATACATTTGTACTTAATTGTCATATATCGTTTGGTGATACCATTAGGGTTACAATCGATTCAGTTGGTCAAATTAATGTGAATGGTAATACTCTTAAAGTGCAGTACTACAAGATACAAGCTAACCCGGATTATGGTTTTAACGGACGCGTAATCCAAGGAATAGGATATGAACGGTATATGTATCCAACCTATGAAAATATTTTTACTGGGCCCTTAAGATGTTATGAGGACACCTCGCTGGGTTTGTATGAAACCGGAGCCGCTGATTCATGTAATCATGAATATTATTCATTCATCGAAGATAATACCGCAGATGTGGTAGATATAGGTATTTTTCCAAATCCAAGTAGCGGGCAAGTGAATATTAGTACGACAAAACATATTGAAAAAATTGAATTGTATAATAGTCTGGGCAAACTAATCAAGCAATTTAAGTCTGATAGTTCCATTTATGTAGGAAACATAGCTAATGGACTTTATATATTGGTTTTAACAGGTGTGGATGGTTCAATGATTGTGAAGAAATTAGTTATAAATAGCTACTAGCATCATTATAACCTCTCAACTTTTCATTTTGATATTAAAATTTAGATCTGATATCTTTTAAATTGATTGCCCATGAAATATTTTTTTTCAGTTCTCTTTTTGTTCTCCATATCATTAAGTATTTCAGCACAGACATTCGCACCTGCAGGTGCTAAATGGCAGTATACATATAGTGAGTACCTGGCGGATGGGTACATTGAATATCGATATACGCACGATTCAATCATCAACGGCAAGCTGACTCAAGCTCTTTTAAGAACAGAATACATGTACAAATGGCCGGGAGTTTTGGATACGATCAGTTCGGGATTTGAATATGTTTACTCGGATAGTAACAAGGTCTATAACTACCGATATGGAAAGTTCTATGTTTTATATGATTTCAATGCACAACCCGGTGACTGGTGGATCATATCAGGATTTGATCCATTAATGGGATGTGATTCAACAGGAAAAGTAAAAGTTGATAGCATTGATTTCGTTATTACAAACTCAGATACGCTCAAGCGAATGTATCTCAGTCCAAAAGATAGTTCTCATTGGGCGTTTACCGGACCAGTTATTGAAAAGGTTGGATGTACTTCTTATATGTTTCCCATAGTTATCTATTTCTGTGGGGCGGTGTATGAAGCTTACTATGGCCCATTGAGATGTTACCAGGACGACGCTTTTGGCGTTTATGATGCCGGTGTCGTAGATTCTTGTAATCATATTGATGTTTTATCTATTGAAGATAATCCTCCAGACGTATTAAATGTAAGTATTTTCCCAAACCCTACTAGCGGGCAAATAAATCTTAATACTACTAAGCGTATTGAAAAAATTGAATTGTATAATTGTGTAGGCGATCTTATCAGGCAATTTGAATCTGATAATTCCGTTTATGTAGGAAACATGAGAAATGGCCTTTACATACTGATTTTAACAAGCGTAGATGGCTCAATGATTGTAAAGAAATTAATTATAAACAGCTACTAACACCATCATGACCTCTTAACCTTTACTTTGTAATTTTATAACTCATGAAATATATAATTTCAACATTTCTTTTCTTTTCAATATCATCAAGCATTTCAGCACAAACATTCGCGCCTCCCGGTGCAAAATGGCAGTATGATTACATCGATGATTTTGCCTGCGGTTACATTCAATACAAGTATACTCACGATACACTGATCAATGGAAAAATGACTCAAGCGCTTCTAAGAACACTTTATGTATATAATTATCTAGTGGGGGGG
>JACZTA010000310.1 GCA_022573915.1 Bacteroidota bacterium
CTGAAGAGTATTATGAGTCTATTTATGACTTCGAAAAAAAGGAAATTAAAAAGGCGAAAAGTATTATCGCGCGGCTAAAGATTGATAACATAAATGAAGATGGCCGAATAAAGACCATAGACAACTACATCAAGAATAATTACGTGATTCAGGAGGTAGAGGTTGAGCCGGATGATCTCACGTACATACTGGAAAATAAGGTTGCGAGTAACAATGGAATGGTAATGCTGTACGCACTACTTCTTCAGGAAGCAGGAGTAGATCATGAGATCGGATTTACATCTGACAGGTTTAATGCTAGATTTGACAAGGACTTCATGTCGAGGTTCTTTTTTGAAAAATATATAATCTACTTTCCCGGGCAACTGAAGTTTCTCATACCTACAGATCAGTTTTACCGGTATCCTTTAATTCCGCATGAACTCACATTCAATGATGGATTATTTATGCAGCCGGTAACCTTGGGTAAAAGGAAAACGGCGATTGCTAACATTGTCAGTATTCCGTCGGACGATGTAAACATGAGTTATGGAGATCGATTTATCGATATCAGTTTTGAAAATCGTTTTAAAAAAGTTAAGGTAAGCGTGAATCAACAATTAGCGGGTCATCTTGGAGTTGGCATTCAACCATATTTAAGTTTCTTTTCTCCTGATGAGCAAGACGATATTATTACCGATCTGATCAGATCCATTGGTAAGGATGCTGTGATATTAAATTACGTGGTCTCAAACATGGACATCGACAAGTCTCTTATTGAAAAACCCTTTACTATCGAAAGCGAACTCATCGTCAATTCCTTATTGGAAAAAGCCGGAGACAATTATTTATTCAATATTGGAAATGTGATTGGACAACAAGTAGAGATGTATCAGGATCGGGAAAGACAGAATGATGTAGAAATGACCTATCCTCACAGATACCTTAGAGTTATTAATGTAGACATACCTGATGGATACGTTATCAAGAATTTAGATGAATTAATTATAGATATCACCTATCCAACAAACGAGGAACCCACCATGTCATTCACCTCTAATTATGAACTCAAGGATAATAAGCTAACGATTACGGTAAAAGAGTTTTATACTGAATCAAGATATCCTGTTGATCAGTTTGAACAGTATCGGGAAGTAATCAATGGAGCTGCCGACTTCAACAAGATCGTTTTACTGATAGAGAAGGAGTGAATTGATGCAATACTGATTTAATTCTGAATACAAGTTTAATAGGACGCATGCACGCATGTAAAAGCATGAGCATGGCTAGTCCCAATCTCAATCCCAAGCTGCTCGCACACCCATCAAACTTCCTTTTCCCCCAGTTTTTCGTTATATTTCCCTATTCTCTAAAATGAAGATATAATGATTTACGATATAGAAATGATCAAGAAATTCTATGAGGAGTTGCCCGGAAAGATTGACTTGATCAAAAGCGCTCTGAACAGGCCACTTACTTTGACGGAAAAGATTTTATATGCCCATCTCTTCGATGACGAAATAAAGAATTATGAGAGAGGGGAGTCGCATACGGATTTTGCACCGGATAGGGTAGCGATGCAGGATGCCACAGCGCAAATGGCATTGTTGCAGTTTATGTTAGCAGGAAAAGAACGTACTGCTGTTCCAACAACCGTGCATTGCGACCACCTGATACAAGCACAAGTGGGTGCATCTGAAGATCTGGCTCAAGCGCTGGATACCAACAAAGAGGTGTATGATTTTCTCGCTTCAGTCTCCAATAAATTTGGTATCGGGTTTTGGAAGCCTGGGGCCGGTATTATTCACCAGGTGGTACTCGAAAATTATGCATTTCCGGGCGGAATGATGGTCGGAACAGATTCTCATACTCCTAATGCCGGAGGCTTAGGGATGGTTGCAATTGGTGTAGGGGGAGCCGATGCAGTAGACGTGATGACAGATATGCCATGGGAACTGAAATTCCCAAAGATCATTGGGGTCAAGCTTACAGGAAAACTCAGTGGTTGGACAGCCTCCAAAGATGTGATTTTGAAGGTGGCCGGTATTCTGACAGTAGATGGGGGCACAGGAGCGATCGTTGAGTACTTCGGACCTGGCGCTGATACCATTTCCTGTACCGGGAAAGGGACAATCTGCAACATGGGCGCGGAAATAGGAGCAACTAGTTCGATCTTTCCATATGATAAAAAGATGTCTGAATATCTTAGAATTACAAAAAGGGAAGAGATAGCCGATATGGCAGATAGCATTATTGAACATCTTACTCCTGATGAAGCTGCAACCTCTGATCCAAATACATATTATGATCAGTTAATTGAGATCAACCTGGATGAATTAGAACCTCATATTAATGGTCCTTATACACCTGATCTGGCAACTCCGATTTCTAAGTTTGCGGAGGCTGTTAAGAAAAACGGATGGCCTGAGAAACTGGAGGTAGCCCTTTTGGGTTCATGCACCAATTCTTCTTATGAAGACCTTACTCGGGCAGGATCTCTTGCACAGCAGGCGATAGATAATAATATTAGGATCAAGTCGGAGTTGACTATCACCCCCGGCTCTGAGCTCGTTAGATTTACGGCTGAACGGGATGGTCTTTTAGAAAAGTTTGAAAAGATCGGCGGAGTGGTTCTCGCGAATGCCTGTGGTCCTTGCATTGGACAATGGAAAAGACATACGGATGATCCTGATAAAAAGAATTCGATATTAACATCCTTCAACCGAAATTTTTCAAAGAGAAATGATGGTAATCCCAATACACACTCGTTTGTCACTTCGCCTGAGCTGGTCACTGCATTTGCAATGGCCGGAACCTTGAGTTTTAATCCACTGACAGATCCGGTTATAAATGAAGACGGGGAAGAAGTTATGCTTAGGGAACCTGAAGGAATAGAATTGCCTGAAAAAGGATTTGATGTGGAGGAGGAAGGCTTTGTTGCCTCTGATCCCGATGGTCATGACATAGAAATAATCATTGATCCTAACTCAAAACGACTGCAGCTGCTGGAAACCTTCAATCCCTGGGATAACAAAGACCTGACAGGGTTGAAGTTATTGATAAAGGTCAAAGGTAAATGTACAACAGATCATATTTCTATGGCAGGACCGTGGCTCCGGTTTAGAGGACATTTGGAAAATATTTCGGATAACCTGCTTTTGGGAGCCATCAATGCTTATAATGACCAGCCCGGAGTTACCAAAAATGCGATCAATGGATCGGATTATCAACCGCTTATTGACGTTGCCAAAAGTTATAAGGCGGGTAATATTGGCTCGATCATAGTTGGTGAGGAAAACTATGGCGAAGGTTCATCGAGGGAGCATGCAGCAATGGAACCTAGGTTTCTTGGAGTGAAGGTTGTGCTGGTTAAATCATTTGCACGCATACATGAAACAAATCTGAAGAAGCAGGGAATTTTGGCGCTTACTTTTATTGATCCGGCAGATTACGATAAGATCCTGGAAAAAGATAACATTGATATAGTTGGATTAGATCAGTTGAAACCAAAAGAAAACCTAAA
>JACZTA010000082.1 GCA_022573915.1 Bacteroidota bacterium
AAGAAACATACCTTCACCACCGATTTGAGATATGACCGTAACGGAGTACATTTTTATGGAACGGATGATACTTCCGATATAATCCGGGATTCCCTCAAGCAAATATTCTCCGGTTTCTCATTTTCTTCTTCCTATTACAACCACTACAGGAATAAGAAAGACATCGCATACCGTTTCGATCTTGATTTCTATACCTTATCCGATCTTCTTGATAATCGTGAAAATAATATCGCTCTTAATTTTTTTGGGAAAAAGCGGCAGGAGAACAATGACCTGATACACTTGAAGGTATTTGTCGATCAACATTTTTATAAAGGAATGAATATACAGGATCGAACATTTGTTACATTGAATCCTGATTACACGATTAGAAATGGAAAATGGAACATCAAAGTAGGTGGTAAATTGTCGTTTGAAAACGATTCGCTCTTCATCCATCCTGATCTCAATCTTTCCTTCGCGGTTTTTAAGAAGATGCTCACATATTATGCGGGTTGGACAGGCAGAAATGATCCAAACAGTTTTAAGCAGTTATCGGATATAAATCCATTTCTTGGATCAGATTTGATTCTGAAAAGCTCCAATATTGAGCATAGATATACGGGTATTCGTGGTACAATTAAGGATGAGGTCTATTATGACCTTTCCTATTCACGAAAGCTGATCAACAACCTTCCATTCTTCATTAATGATTCTTTAACAATGAACAGGGAGTTTGCGGTTGTATACGATTCGGATGCCACCATAACAAACGTTCATTTCGAGTTGGGCTATAACCTGTTAGACAAGCTTAAGCTCTTCATGGAGTTTGATCAGGATAAATACGTATTGGATACACTTGACCGACCATGGCATACTCCCACATCTAAGCTGTCCCTGGGGATGCATTATAATATACAGAATAAGATCTATATTTCGGCTGAGGGATTTTACATCGGTAAGACCTTTGCCGAAGTTGACGGGGCAGAGGAATCTCTACCGGAGCATGTCGATCTTAACTTTGCTATAAATTATAAATATCTTGAAAATCTTTCCTTCTTCTTCAATATCTATAATATCTTTGGATCTCAATATTTAAGATGGTACAACTATCCGTCTTACGGCCTTAAAGTAATGGGCGGATTGGCGGTATCCTTCTAAATTGAAATTAAAAAGTTTTGTATATTTCTTGTCTGAGTGCAGATTGAAAATCATATACAGTTTTTGTTGCATTACCATGATTGCGTGATTATTCCGGAATTCGGTGGTTTGTTAACAGAAAGATTAACGGCTTCCCATGATCCGGCTCACAATACTATCTCTCCTCCTTCCAAGAGCATTGCCTTTAATAAAAACCTGGTCAAGAATGATGGTTTGTTAATAAATCAATTAGTGGATGCAGAAGAAATCGACTTTAATGAAGCTACAGAACGTGTTCATGACTTTGTTGATGAGTTGAAACAGACCTTAGAGACCAAGAACCTTATTCAACTTAATAAAATCGGTAAGTTCTATTATGATCCTGAAGACAATCTGCAATTTGTTCCCGACAGAAAGGAAAACTATTCATTGAATTCATTTGGATTCACGGAAGTAAACGCTACCATTATTACGAGGCAACGGAAAGAAACTGTTACAAAAGAAAAGCTCCGCGAGTATGAACCGGTTGCACCAAAAATCATTGTCGATAAACCGGTCATTATTAAAAAAACCAAGCCAAAAACAGTTCGGAAGAGAAGAAAGATTTTCAAACGGGTTAATATTAATGCAGCTGTTATTCTCTTGCTTACCGGATCTCTTGTGTTTCAGTTAGTTTATTTTCAAGACACTACCCGGGAACTCAAAGCTGATTTCTTCAATTTAACTGCACCGCTGGTCGACCGGTATAATGAAATAAAAGAGCGATTTATTCCCGTAGAACCACTGGATGTCGACGAGGTAGTATTTGAGCCCAATGATGAACCGGTTGTAGCTGATGTAGATCCAATAATTGAGGATATCCCAATTGTAGACGAGGTTGAAGATCCCGTCCTTGAGGAAGAATATCTAACAGAAGAACCCGAAGAGGTTGTAGAGCCCGTAATACCGGATCCTGTGCTAGAAGAGCCGGTGGTTGATATCTCAAATAATCTCAGCGGTCACTTTATCATCATCGGTTCCTTCATAGCTGAGAAGAATGCTTCCAGGCTCCTTGACAGGGTAAAGGGAGACAATTATGAAGCATATATTATCACGAGTAAACCGGGTTACTTCAGAGTGGGCATCGGTTCGTTTGCTACTTCCTCTGACGCGAATTCTACATTGGATGAGTTACGCACTGCTTATAACAAGGATGCGTGGATCTTGAAGAACTAAGCAGAACATCCAACACCGAATACTGAATTTTGATCAAGGTTTTCATGAATAATACATTCCCAGCCTATCTCGCCTCGAGCCATATTTTTAAAAGACATCTTCTTTGATCAAATATCGTTAATCAGTGTTGGGTGTTCTATCCCATTAAATGCAGTAGAATACTGAATTTCCAACGCCGAACACCGATTTTTGAAGACTTGCGACTACCCTTTCTCCAACTTACTCTTGCTCACTTTGATACTGGTGTTGAGTTCAAATCCTATTAACAACACCAGTGAATTGAAATAGAACCAGAGCATGACACCAATGAGGGTACCGATGGAGCCGTAGATCTTATTATAAGTACCGAAGGCATTTATGAAGTAGGAGAATCCAAGAGAGGTAAGTATGATCAAAACAGTAGCCAGGGAAGAACCCACAGAGATGAATTGCCATTTTTCCCGTGTTGCCGGGCCCACATAATAGAGCAAGGAAATAGAATTAAAGAACAGTAAAATGATCACCAGCCATCTCAGGAGGCTATATCCCAGATAACTAAATGTATTATTCTGAATATTGAAGAATTCCAATAGCCAGTCGAATAACTGCTCTCCCGCAACGATTAGCACAACGGAAACGATCACCATCAAGGATAGCATGACCGTGAGCTCTAAAGAAACTAATTTTCGATGCAGAAAGCTTCTTACTTTAAAAGTATCATAATTCTTATTAAATGCTCTTATCAATGTGTTCACCCCGTTTGTTGCAAAAAACAGCGCCAGGATAAAACCAACAGAAAGCAAACCACCACGTTGCCGGTTGATAATGTCCTCAATAGTTACACGAATAGACTCGTAGGCATTGGTAGGCATGATGAAGGCCAGATAATCAAGTACTCGCTCCTGTAAGTTGTCTACGGGTATATAGGCTATGAGGGTAAATAAGAATACAGTTGCAGGAAACAGGGCCAGGAAAAAGTTAAAGGCCAAAGCAGAAGCTCGCATAGTAATCGCTTCTTTCTTTATTTCCTTAAAGAAGAAGCTGGCGACGTCGTAAATCGGTACTCCTTCAAAACCTACAAAGCTGGCTCTTTTTGCAAATTTTCCAATTCTCGTATTTTCGATGCCGTTAAAAAGTCTCAAATTCTGTTGGGTTTGTACATCGGTTTACTTGCTATTTGATCTTTAGCTTATTTAGAAATTTATGATACATATTAGCATTAGCCAAATGCTGGGAATAAGTTATTGCAAACACGTGATAACCAGATGTATCCGCTTTGGCGCAAAAATACACATACTTATGATCTGCTGCATTCAATACAGCATCAATGGAGGAAATAGACGGGATGACAATCGGCCCGGGTGGAAGGCCCGTATGGAGATAAGTATTGTAAGGAGAATCAATCAACTTATGCTCATCCAACACACGCTGAATATTGAATTCCCGCAGCGCAAAAATAAGTGTAGGATCGGCTTGTAACAGCCAGTTCTTCCTTAACCTGTTCAGATACACGCCTGCAATTATATCTTTTTCATCGTTTCGATTTGTTTCCATTTCGATGATGGAAGCCAGTACAGATACTTCAGTTACCGATAATCCGATTGTCTTTGCTTTTTGTCTTCGGTCTTCATTCCAGAACTTTTCATGCTCTTCTTCCATCTTCTCAAAAACTTCCCTGGCACTTGTGTTCCAATAAAATTCATAAGTATTTGGAATGAATACTGAAACCACGTTTTCCCGGTCGAGTCCTTTGGATTTCAGGAAGAATTTATCCGAAAGGATCTCACCTAGCTCACTGGAATCTGCTTCCAGCTTATTAGAGAAAACCGCCGCCAGTTGCTCTACTGTTCTTAGTCTGTTAAAAGTAATGGTGATGGGTACTTGCTTGCCCGATCGTAACAACCTCACGAGGTCTATATTACTCATGTCATTATCGAGATGATATCTGCCCGGATGTACATTATTCCTATAATTCATTTGTTCTGCAATGAATCTGAAAGATGCCGAGTTGATAATGAAATGATTTCTCACCAACTGATCAACCACATCCTCCAATCGAGAACCGGTGGAGATATACAGATAGGAGGATTGATTTGTGGTAACCTTCACATTAGGGCGATAGATCACAGAGTAAACCAATCCGCCTGAAGTAAGCACAGCGATGATAAAAAGTAATATTGCTACCCTTCTGATAAATTTCATTACCGGGTTTCGTTTTCCGCCCGTTCTCTTTTTTCTTTTTCGTGTCATAGTTATTATATCAACCCAAAGCTGATAATTGTTGCAAGATTTGTATAGCCTGGGGATGAAATGGATCTTTCTTCAATATCTTTTTCGTCAACTCTTTCGCCTCTTCATATTCTCCGCGATAAATTAATAAACCAACTTTATTCAAGATCGCCGGAATATAATCGGGATCCAGTGCGATTGCCCTGTTATAAAACAACTCCGCCTTATCCGGATCACCTAACTTTAGATGGGCAAAACCTAAATTGGATAATGCTGCGACATGTTTTGGATTACTCTTTACAATTCCCTCAAAAGTAAATTTCGCATTATGTATTTCACCCAGTTGCATATAGGTTGCACCTAATTTATTTTGAAAATTTAAATTATATTTATCTTTTACAACAGCTTTATCATAATAGAGGTAAGCCTTTTTAAAATTACTCCTGGAATAATATGCCTCCCCTATTCGATAATATGTCCAGCCGTCGTCAATCGCACGTATCTCCACCTTTTCTGCTTGAGCGATAACCTTATCTATCAGGTCTTTTGCAAAATAATATTGAACAGTTTCTTTGATCGTGTTTAGTGGATTCTCCGGATCATACACCTTTTCCAGGTACTTGATAGCCGAATCCAGTGTAAAAGATCCACCACTATATTTTTCGTGATAGGAAAGATATGCCTTAGCTATTGTTTTATTTGATGGCCGGTCGCTTGTCAGGCAGGCCAGTTCAATGAACCTGTTGATACCGGTAATTTCTGAATCGGCGAGTGCGGCTTCTACTTTAGGTATCCTGATAAAGTGATCGGTTATCGCAATGTGGGGAATATCAATGCTTTCAGACTGTTGCATATGACATGCAATGCAATTATCGTCCCTTTCTAGTCTTGTTTCCTTTTTTTCTGTACACATTTGAACATCGTGACAGGTATTACACTTTTGATTAAACACCTGAATAGCGGTCTCGCGTACGCTCACATGCGGATTATGACACGTGATACAACTCATTGTTTCTGAATGCTTGTAACATTTACTCTTCATGAGCCGGTCAGCTTGCGAAGCCATGATAAATTTCTCTTCACTCAATTCATACTTGGGAATGAACACATCCATCACTTCGCTAAGGTGCATGCCCGGCCTGAAATCCTCATACGTGCTACCATCTTTTAAGACAGTTATCCCCTGCAGGTGACATCGTTGGCAAATACTCATCTGGAGCGACCGCGATAGATGCGCCGGATTGACTATGGTCGGATCAATGTTTTTAGAGGTATCAATTATGATACCGGCTAACTTTTCGGTTACATGAAGTTCTCCCGGACCATGGCAACGCTCGCAATCTATTCCCCTCTTTACGGTATTGAATTTGTTTATCGATCCTGTTTCAAAGTCAGGAAATCCGTTATGACAGGTCATGCACTCCAATCCGATTGGCCTTGTAAATCTTGTGTTAAATCCTCCATCAAATCCGGGTGCAAGATCCCATACCTCTTGCTGTGTGTAGTAGGTTATGGGAGCCTGGTAGAGGTATCCGTTAATATCGATGATATGTGAATTAGTATGATGTCCCGAACCGATGACATAACTGATTCTCTCAATCCGCTTATGTGTGGTATCGTCTCCTGTAATCCGATATTCTAATACCATCAACGTATCCGCTCTCCAGAAAGGTGTATAATAGAAATCCAGGACAGAGTCGTAAACGCTGATATTCGTGCTATAGGAGGCAGCGCTTTTCTCATGTGTAGCGAAATCGAAGGATTCGCCCATTGCAGTATGCATGTAAGTTGTGTAAACATCCTCATGGCAAGTCCTGCAGACATTAATTCCCACATAACCAACGGAGTCGTTCAAATTTAGAAATTCCACATCAGATCCGTTACGTGAACTAATGTTGCAGAAAATTGAAAAAGAGATTACAAAAATTACCAGGATAGCACCTACCGCTATTTTCTTCATTGGTTCAAACTCTAGGAAGTGATAATTAGAACATTGAAATTAGATAAATAATTAAATCCGGCATAAATACGTTATCATTATCTAAGTCAATTATTAACTCTTTGCACCTTTGCGTGAAATTATCTCACGCAAAGCCGCGAAGGCGCCAAGGTTTGCTCAGAGGTTAATTCATAGTCAACTTTTAATAATTTCGTATCTTAAAGTAACGAAAATTCGTATTCTACTAAGAATAGCAAGCGTTTTCAGATGAAATCAATTCCATTCATATTGCTTTTAGTACTGGCCACGATGCATTTTAGCTACGCACAGGAGGTGTACTTTACGGATGGTGTGATTGTGGACAATGATACGATCCCTAAGATATACCTGCGAGAGGTTTTGATCATAAGCAAGCGTTACTATAAGAATTATGATGAAAAGGCCGAATTTAACAAGCTTGTGAGGGATGTTAAAGCAGCTTATCCTTACGCCATGGATGCTGTTGTACTCTTTAAAGAAATTAATGAGGAGTTGGCCAATATGGACAAAAGAAGGGATAAGAAAAAATACCTTCGCACACTTGAAAACGAGGTCAAAGACAGATATAAGAAGCCCGTCAAAAACCTAACGGTAACACAAGGGAAGATACTTGTCAAGATAATTGAGAAGGAAACGAAAACAGATTGTTATCATCTCATCAAAGAATTAAAAAGTCCGCTATCCGCTTATTTCTGGCAGAAGACAGGTTGGCTGCTTGGTTACGATCTTAAGGTTGGGTATGAACCGGATATAGATCCCGACCTTGACTTTATCCTAAGAGCCCTGGGGAATCTGTAGGATCACTTTTATATTTCTTAGATTTGTCCAACTAATACTTTCAAATATGAAGGTGGACATACTGGCCTTTGGAGCACATCCCGATGATGTAGAGATCTCCTGTGGAGGCACGATCCTGAAACATATTGCCAAGGGCTATAAAGTGGGTATTATTGCGCTCACCAGAGGTGAGATGGGTACGAGGGGAACTGTACAGATCAGGGATAAAGAATCGAAAAAAGCGTTGAAACTGCTCGGTGCTTCCTTTCATGATAAACTCAACATGGGTGATGGATTTCTGGAAGTTACCAAAGCAAACAAAATTTCTATTGCAAAGAAAATCAGAAAGTACTGCCCTGATATAGTGATAGTTAACGCGGCACATGATCGTCACCCCGACCACGGCGCTGCCTCCAAACTAGTCATAGATGCTTGTTTCATTGCGGGATTGATGAAGGTGAAAACCAGAGATGCCGGTAAAAATCAATCAAGATGGCGGCCAAGAGCAGTATATCATTATATGCAATTCTATTTTGGCGAACCCGATATGATCGTCAATATCAGTAAGTATATGGATAGAAAGATGGAGGTGATTAAAGCTTATAAGTCACAGTTTCACGATTCTAAATCCAAAGAGGCAAGTACACTTATTGCCAAACCGGGATTCCTGGAGTTTATAAAAGCGAGAAATGCAGAGTTAGGCTTACGCATAGGCACTGCTTTTGGTGAGGGCTTTAAGACCGACAGGCAGATCGGAATTGATGATTTGATGAGCCTGGAGTAAATATGCGATTTGGTGGTGAGGAGTTCACGCCGCAGTATGCCTCATGAAGCTTAAGTGAAGGTCTAATACTTGCTTTATAACCGACTGATTTTCATCATTATATACCACATAGTCTGACTTTTCTTTCTTTTCATCTTCAGGCATTTGGCTTTTCATCCTGGCTCGAATTTCTTCTTCTGTCAACCCATCCCGCTCGACCACTCTCCGGATTCTAAGTTCTTCCGGTGCATACACCTCAATTACGGCGTCCAGTCCCTTGTAAGAACCACTTTCAAATATCAGAGCCGCCTCTTTAAGCACGTAGTCTGATTGGGAATGATCAAGAACCCATTTATCAAAATCTTCAAACACTGCTGGATGAACGATGCCATTTAATTTTTTTAATGCTTTTTCGTCATTAAAAACCAATTCTGCCAATTTGACTTTGATCAACCGGTTTTGTGCATCATAATACTCTTTGCCCAGTTCTGCTTTTATGCTGCTGATCACGGCATCGTTGGTAGCCATGAGTTCTTTGGCTCTTGAGTCTGCGTTATAGACAGGTGCACCCAGCAGATCAAAGATTTCTGCGACGACCGTTTTGCCGCTGCCTATTCCGCCGGTGATCCCTACTTTAAGCATAAGGCTAAGATTATTTACGGATCATTTTTGAATGATGTATTCGAGTTTGGATGGAGTTATCCTGATATTTCTTGTAAATAACGGGAATTTCGTGACCGTAGCAGCGATGCTCTCATTTCCTATCACATCAAAATCAATAAAATCAGCTACTACTTCAAACATATCAGGCGTGATGTCATTATACCTCGACAGCGCGACCAGGTATATGATCTTTACATTTTGTGGGTATAACCGGATGTCATAGATCACGGTGCTCTGTAAAATTTTAACCTTTATTTCCAATTCCGCTTCTGTGAACTTCTCCACAGGTATGCTCACTTCTATTTTCTCCGGAGAAATTGAAATGATGTTGTCATACTCCTTGAATCCGAAACTTTTTGTTACCAACTCTGATAAATTAGTGAGCCGTATTTTTTCAGTTTCTATAATGCTAATCTCATCAAGTACTGCTGCGGTTGCTTTCAAAGTTACGCTATCAGGCACAGTTGTTATATCTCCGGACAAGTTATATTGATTTTCGAAACTAATATCGGCATCTACCCGAATGGGTACTTTTCTAGTTGTGAGCAGATCAAATTCGAATTGAATCCTATCAGGTTTAATATTCTGGATCTCGACCTTTGAGGAAAGCTGGCTAAGAATTATTGCCTTCAGCGCCTGGCTGGTTATGATTCCGCGGTCTTCCGGTTCGGTGAGGATGATATAAGAACCGACATCGATACGCAATGGCTTGAATTGTGATCTGGCACGATACCAAAGCAGCTTTTGACCCGTTGTGGTGAGCGAAAGTTCCAACTCATCCGGCAGATTATTGGATAAAGTCTTGTTCTCCGGCATATTCTCATAAACCAGATTAATATATATACGGCTGGAATACCTTTCTGTTAAAGAGACGGACAACCATGATATGGTGGCTATACCCAGGCAGATGAAAAACACCGTCAGGCTCTTATCCCTGAAGCGTTTTTTAATTTGCTTATTTTTAAAAATATTGGAAAGGCTGCTTTTCAAAGTATGACTTTTTAAAGGCCGTGACTCCTGACTGCCTTAAACCTATTCCTAATTTGTCGATTCTGTTTTTGGGTACTTCGACTTTGTGTTTTCAAGAGACACTGCCGAACGTTCGATCTTCATTCGGGTACCTTCACTTTCAATGATTAAAGTGTCCTCTTTCATTTCAATAATTTTGCCATGTAGTCCACCCAGCGTGACAATCCTGTCACCTTTTTGTATTGCGCTAATGAATCTTTTTTGCTCTTTGGCTTTTTTTGTCTGGGGCCTAATCATAAAGAAATACATTACCAGGATGATTGCTCCAAAAAACATCATACTGGTAGGAAGGCTTCCACCTTCTTTTCCACCGGTGGGTGCCATCAATAATAATATCTGATCTAAGTTCATTTATACTGATTTGTTTGGGTATTATTAAATAATTTCTACTTATCAATCGGCTGCGATAACCACTCCGGCCATGTAAACAATCACTCCTCGTGGAACACCGTTGGTCTGAATCCTGATCGCCTTTCTTTGCTGTCCTAATTTACCTTTACTATTGAACACGACGTGCAATTGACCTGTATCATCGCCAATTATTGGACTGCGAGAGTATGTTGGGATAGTACATCCGCAATCGGCTGTTGCTTCCAGGATCGTAAGCGGGAGCCTGCCAATATTTTTGAATGAAAAATCATGACTTACCGATTCTCCCTCCTTGATCGTTCCAAAATCATACTCGTCTTCCGCAAAAACGATAGAAGGCATCTCAGGGTCAGTCGGTTCAAAGATGTTCGAATCGGATTCAGTTATATCTGCAGCATTCCTCAAAACAAGCCCTTTCAGAAAGAGTACATGTTTAACTTCCGGAACATTTGCTTCCACCGTAATTAACCTTGTTTGCTCACCATACTTTTCCTTCGTGTCAAACAGGATCTCTATCGTTCCTGTTTCGCCGGGTGCAACCGGCTCCTCTTTGTAACTCGGAACTGTACAACCGCAATCAGGAAGAACTGCCGTGATAATCAAATCGGCAGAACCTGAATTTATAAATTTAAATTCCGCTTTTACCATTTCACCTGCAACAACTTCCCCAAAATCGATATCATCGGAAACGAATTGCAGCTCCGGTACCTTTTCAGAAGCTGAGATCATCTCATCTTCGGAGTATGGATTGTTTATTAAAGAGGTAGGCAAAAGATCCGGATCTGTGCCCGATCCACTATCCTTTTCTCGACTACAGCCGACCATTATCACTAAAACACTAATACATAACCATGCATATCTCAATATCATATTTATCCTCCTTTCTAAAAAGTGCAAAATTACAAAATCTACCCAACTTAACGTTTGAAATTAATGGGTAAGTATTCATAACTTTTTATTAAGTGCTAACGCGGCCCCTTCCTTTCTTCTTTATCCTTCCTTCTTCACTCAACGTTTTCATTAGCTTGTCAAGGATTCCGTTGATGAACTCCTTACTTTTAGGCGTACTGTATTTTTTTGAGATCTCAATATATTCATCAATGGTAACTTTGAGAGGGATCATCTCAAAATATAGCATTTCACAAAGTGCCATTTGTAAAAGAATCCCATCAATAACCGTAATTCTTGATAGATCCCAGTTCTTCACCTGGTTACCGATGAGTTCTTTGAATTCAGGGCTTTTTTCTATCGTATTAAAATAAAGATCCGTGACAAAAGATTCGTCCTCTTTTGATTTTTTACTATTAAAAGCATCAAACGGCTCCGCCTTGTTACCCGCTTCATCATATGCCTCCAAGGTTTTAAGTACCAGGGAAGCGATGATCTGCTTGTCGTCTTGCCAGCCAATACTGAGTTCGTCCAAAACCTGATTATACTCAGAAGAAGCCAAAATTGTTTTTTTATAAACTTTTGCCACTAATTCCAGATCTCCATCAGGACCTTTGTTCTTCGCGATATGATCGTTGTAGAATTTAGAAGATTTGGTCTTTCTAAATATGTTCCGGATGATCTTTTCCGTCAGCACTCCACTTACCTTTTCTTCCTTAAACTGCATATTGAGTTTTGTATTTGAGTTAAGTGCCGTGACTATCTTATTTTGTGAGAGGTAATCAGGAAATTCTTGTTCCTGTTCAACAGGCAAATGCTTGGCAGCATCGGCCTGAAGATGATATTTTTCATACAAGCACACTTCTCTTATTGTATAAAGATTTAATAGATAGCTCCTGTAAGCCATATGGATGTTCTCGATCAGAAATTTATGGTGGGAGTCTAGCAGTTTTTTGTCGGTATTTACAAACTGGATACTTTCTTCATATTTCTGGATATCAAGATCGTAATCCTTGCTGAGAACGCGGTAAGCGTAGAGCGTTTGCATTACTTTGACCCTTAAAAATCTTCTGCTAAACATAATGTATAAGAACGAGTTTTATAAAATTAGTAAAAATTAGTTATGGAAATGAAATTCCTTACTTATTATTTTTACTAGCTTCAATTCTGGCCTCAGCCATTCTCTTTGCTGCCATAACGGTAGTAATACCGTCTTCCTCAGCCTTATTAAGTACATCGAGGGTAAGATCGTATATCCGTTCTGTATGAGCCATGACCTTCTTTTTATCATAACCATCCAGCTGCATGTACACGTTCACTAAGCCTCCTGCATTAATTAGAAAATCCGGAGCAAATAGAATCCCTTGCTCCATCAGCATGTCTGCGTGTTCATTCTCATCTGCCAGCTGATTATTCGCACCGCCAGCGATGATGCTGCATTTAAGTCGTTTGACTGTATCTGAATCTACTGTGGCACCCAAAGCGCAGGGTGCATAAATGTCCATATCTATGTCGTAGATACCCTCGGTACCCACAATCTCAACTTTAAACTCCTTTGCAATTTCTTCAAGTTTATCTTCATAAATATCACTCACTAAAACTACCGCACCCTCTTCCGATAGATATTTGATCAGATTCCTTCCTACGTTTCCTGCACCTTGCACGGCAATCCTTTTACCACTTAGGTTATCATCTCCCCAAAGTTTCTTCGCACTGGCCTTCATCCCCAAATACACGCCATAAGCTGTGAAAGGAGAAGGATCACCACTGCCTCCCATCGACTCCGGTAGTCCTGTTACATGTTTGGTTTCTTTGGCAACCGTTTCCATATCAGCTGTAGATGTGCCCACATCCTCTGCTGTGATGTACCTGCCATTCAGACTTTCAACAAATTGTCCGTAGCGCGTCCACAAGGCTTCAGATTTATCCTTTCTGGAATCGCCAATAATCACCGCTTTGCCTCCACCCAAATCAAGACCGATAATGGATGCCTTGTAAGTCATGCTTCTTGAGAGTCGTAAAGCATCTACTAACGCATCCCTTTCTGAGGCGTAATTCCACATCCTGGTTCCTCCTAATGATGGCCCCAGCTGCGTATTATGAATCGCAATGATTGCTTTCAGACCAGAAGATTTGTCGTTACAAAAAACTACCTGCTCATGATCATTCTCGCCTATCAGATCAAAAAGACTATCCATTTCGGCGTCCACCATCCCGGCGTTTTTAGCTTCTAACATCGTAAAAATCGATATGAATTAACGGTTTAATCCAAAACTATGGAGAAAAGCTGTATTGTCCAAATGAGCTCTGAATTCGGAAAATGAATTAAATAGAGGTATTTGTAGTTATAATTCAAATTGCGCCAAGGCTAGCTGCACCTTAATTAATAATGTATTTTTGCCTACTCTTTAATGAAAAACCTCAGATATTTAAATAAATTTTTCTATAAATACAGATACCGGTTTATTCTCGGGATCCTGTTTGTCACCATTTCAAATGTCTTTGGAATCCTTCCGGCACAGGTTATCAGGAATGCTATAGATCTTATCCAGGATAACTTAACGATCTACTATCTGTTCAGCGGAACGGAGCTTCAACATAGTTCCTATTCGGTATTCAACTGGGTATTATTCTTTTTTGGCTGTACTGTTCTGTTATTGGCATTGTTAAGAGGGGTGTTTATGTTCTTCATGCGACAAACCATAATAGTGATGTCCCGAATGATCGAAGATGATCTTAAGAACGAGACTTACCATCAATTCCAGGAACTATCGCTGTATGTTTCACAAAAA
>JACZTA010000083.1 GCA_022573915.1 Bacteroidota bacterium
CAGCCGATGATTTTGCAATGAACATAAGGGTGACAAAAGGGAAAGCAGGACTTGGCATGATATATCCGAAGCCAGGCTGGCAGTTCTTAAAAATTAAACGGGTTAGGCAGCGGGATTTTAAAGTCGATACCGATAACTTTTATATCAAGACAATTAATCTGAATAAATCTTAACCTATATTTACATCATCCATCAATAACCATGAGTACGAATCGAAACCTGACTGAGCTAAGCAGTTTTATTGCCGACGTGGGTGATCCGGGTAAGCTAATAGTGGATCTGGCAGCAACCGGTTCAAAAGTAAGTCAGCTTTTGGATAAAGCCGGCCTGACAGATATTCTCGGTGAATCCGGAGCTCAGAATGTTTCAGGCGATGAAGTTAAGAAGCTGGATCTTATTGCGAATGAACTATTCATAGCCGATTTGAAAGCCGGAAATATATGCTGCGGTGTAGGATCAGAGGAAAATGAAAAAGTGTTGATATTTGAAGACAGGGATGATAGAAGCTATCTTGTTCTGATGGATCCTTTAGACGGGTCGTCAAACATAGACGTGAATGTACCGGTAGGAACGATTTTTTCAATCTTTAAGAAAGAGAATGAAGGACCTTGTTCGGAATCTGATTTTTATCAAAAAGGTTCAAAACAAATCGCTGCCGGGTATCTTCTGTATGGAACGTCTACCATGCTGGTGTTTTCTTCAGGCGAAGGTGTAAATGGATTTACGATGGATAAAGAATCAACGAAGTTTTTCTTGTCCCATCCTAAAATACAAACTCCTGAATCCGGCAAGACATACTCCATCAATCATGGTTATTTTGACGATTTTTCCCATGGAGTAAAGGAATATATCCGGTATTGCGGACAAACTGATGAGGAGACTAACAGGCCTTATTCTTCGAGGTACGTTGGCTCCATGGTTTCTGACTTTCATCGAAATCTCTTGAAGGGTGGAATTTTTATGTATCCGGATACCGGCAAAAATCCGAATGGAAAATTGCGACTGCTATATGAGTGTAACCCACTTGCCTTCATTTCAGAACAGGCAGGTGGCATGGCTGTAGATGGTTCGCGGCGCATTCTTGATATAACACCAAGTAAATTACATCAGACTACTCCTGTATTTATTGGCTCCGCCAACATGGTCAAGAAAGCCATGGAGTTTCAGACAACCGGTCATTTTTCAGGGTGAATAGAATTTATTATCGCTCACAGGCGTTATTATCCACTCTCCTGCAACAGGAATTATCACCTTTTCTCAGGGATTATTAGTCAAGATTTGATAAATTTGCTACTTCTTTAACCCATGACAATGCATCTGAATTCCTTATATCTCAAAGGTTTTGCTGTTTCCTTATTAGTTATTCTGCTAATTAATCCCATTTACGCGCAACAGGATGAACATTGTGGTACGGTAGAGTACATGGAAATGCTAAAAAGTAAGGATCCTCTACTTGAAGGTCACATGCTGAAGATAGAGAAGGATTTGCAAGCGCTTATCAAGTCGGGCAAACTGGATAACGACAGGGTTATTATTACCATTCCCGTAGTTGTTCACGTGGTTTATAAAGTGGCTGCTCAAAATATATCAGATGCACAGATTCTATCTCAGATAGATGTCCTAAATGAAGACTTCAGACGGCTCAATAGTGACGCTTCCAGTACGCCAAGTACGTTTCAAACGGTAGCAGCAGATGCAGAAATTGAGTTTTGCATGGCTTCTGTTGATCCGGCCGGCTGTGCTACTTCAGGTATTACCAGGACACAAACTAATTTTTCCACCTTCGGCAAGGAGAATAATGTAAAAGCTTTTCATACCGGAGGCGCTGATCCATGGCCCACTAGTGATTATCTCAATATATGGGTTTGCAATTTAACCAGTGGATTATTGGGCTATGCACAATTTCCGGGAGGACCTTCGGAATTTGACGGAATAGCGGTTGATTATCGGGCTTTTGGTACTACAGGGAATTTATCACCAACCTCTGATCGTGGAAGAACGACCACACATGAGGTTGGGCATTGGCTGAATTTAATCCATATCTGGGGCGATGATAACGGAGCCTGCACAGGAGATGATTTTGTTTCCGATACACCAAACCAGGGTGATAACTATTTCGGATGTCCAAGTTTTCCGAAAACCTCGTGCTCAACCAGTGACATGTTCATGAACTTTATGGACTATGTCAATGATAAATGTTCCAATCTTTTCACAGTAGGCCAGGCTACGCGAATGAAAGCCACACTCAACGGCACGCGCACTTCAATAATATCGTCTGCGGGTTGTTCAAACCAGTCTTTGAAAACACTCGATGCAGGAATTGCCCAGGTTAAGGTGCCGGGAGGAACGGTCTATTGCGAATCTCAGGTCTCCCCTGTGGTAACCATCCGCAACTTTGGTTCTAATACTTTAACTTCCGTCACTATAAATTATCAAATCGATAATGGAACAACGAATCAATATAGCTGGACCGGTTCGTTAAGCAGTTGCAAATCTGAAGATGTTACCCTTAAGGGCATCATTGTATCGAACGGAACGCATACATTTAATTCCTATACCTCTGCCCCGAATGGAAATACGGATCTTGCGACCTTTAATGACGCCGATACTTCCACCTTTACTGTTGTTACTTCACAAAATGTACTTTTTCCGGTCAATCAGAATTTTGAAAGCGCATCTTTTCCACCTGCTGACTGGAATATCTTTAATCCTAATAACAATGTAGTTTGGAGCAAGTATTTTATCGGTGCATTTGGTAACAGCACAGGTTGTACCAGGATAAATATTTTTGATATTAATGATAATTCAACTCTGCAAAGCGATTTCTTTATTTCTCCCGTATTTAACCTGGGAAATGGAAGTTCTCCCACCAATCTCACCTTTACAGTAGCCTATGCACGTCAGAGTAATCAACTTTTCGATTCCTTATTCATCAATATTTCTACAGATTGCGGAGCATCCTGGAAAAGGATTTGGGCCAAAGGTGGAATTACATTACGAACAGCTGCAGATCATACTATAGAGTTTATCCCGACAGATTCGGAATGGCGTGATGAGTCTGTCTCCCTGAATAATTATATCGGAAATGCGAAGGTGCAGATCAGCTTTGAGGCATTTAGCGGCTGGGGAAACAATATTTATCTGGATGATATTAATATTGATTACCCGGGATCTTCAATTTATGAATTTGAACCTGAATTTTTAGCCAGTATTCAACCTAATCCAACGGATGGGATTATTAAACTATCCCTTTCATCAGATGTTATTAAGTCTTATGAAATAGTTATTTATGATATTCTAGGACGGGAAATATTTAACGGAAGAACCGATAAGGTTCAATTTCTGGAGCTGGATATAGACCTATCCGACGCGAATAGTGGTCTTCATTTTATCAAAATCAATGATGGTAAAGTGATTCGGACAATGAAAATTGTTCTTAAACAGAAATAAACTTTTATCCTCGGCCAGATTTCCATCATCCTGCGTTAAAATCAATATTTACCGCACGAATCTGAGAACCTCGTACTGTTAAGATGTTAATTATTGTAGTTTCGCCGTTATATTAGTCTAAGTATTTTTGTGTTGAAATCCTCAAAAGTCATAGTTCTGGAGCACCCGGACTAGATCATCTGAAAGGAGTTGAATTGAAATACTATTCGATAATACTATTACTGTATCTCCTATTCACTGTTTCGGTTGCACAGTCTCAATCCCATCATTGTGCTACTCCAGAGGTATTAGAGAAATATTTACAGCAAGACCCAGCATTTAAACTTCAACAGAAAAAGTTAGAGAATTACCTGTATCATCATCTGTATACTGTTCAGTTTCAACCACGTAACGATATCTCAGTTGTTCCTGTCGTTGTTCACGTGGTGTATGACTCCTCAAGCCAGAACATCACCGATGCCCAAATTCAAACACAAATAGACATTCTAAATCAAGACTTCCGGCGATTAAACTCGGATACGGCTAATACTCCCTCGGATTTTAAGTCGATTGCAACTGATTCCAAGATCATATTTTGCCTCGCAGTGCGGGATCCAAATGGGGCATCCACTACGGGGATCACGCGATCCAGTACCAGCCTCCAGTTTTTCACACAGAATGACAATGTGAAATCATCTTCACTTGGCGGACAGGATCCGTGGCCGTCTGGCGAATACCTGAATATTTGGGTTTGCAATCTAAAGGATTCATTAGCAGGTTACGCTACTTTTCCGGGCACGCAATCAAATTTAGATGGTGTTGTTGTTGACTATCAATTCTTTGGAAATATTGGTACTGCAAAAGCTCCCTATGATCTGGGCAGAACGACAACGCATCAGGTAGGTCATTGGCTCGGATTATATCATACATACAATATTAATTGCGAAGGTGAATCGGATACCAGCTGTACTACCCAAGGTGATTTTGTTTGCGATACACCTCCTTCTACACTTCCGGGGAACAGTTGTGTTTCCGGTCAGAATACATGTACAGAATTTCCTGTAGACCATATCGACCAGCAATCGAATTTTATGAATTGGTCTACTGATTCATGTTTGAATTTGTTTACGATTCAGCAAGCACAACGCATGAGGTATGTTCTGTACGGACCAAGATTGGTTTTGCTGAACTCATATGGTTGTATACCCACTACCTTCATAGATGCCAGCATAGAGGGTATTTTGAATCTCCCGGCAGTGACTTGTGATAGCATCGTTGCGCCCTCAGTGATCATCGCGAATAATTCCAACATCAACCTGACAACTGTGCAAATTAACTACAGGATTGATAATGGCAGCCTTTTGCAAAACTTTTGGTCGGGTAATTTACTCCCGAAGACACGTGACACAGTACTTCTTTTACCGATAAGTATTAGCGGATCGGATCATATCTTCACTATTTATACAACCAATCCTAATAGTTTGCTCGATCCTTATCCGTATAACGATACTATAAGCCAGGGTTTATACATTGCTTCAACAGGTTTAGCACTTCCTTTACCCTACAAACAGGATTTTGATAGCCTTAAGGGCCTTCCTGATAATCTAACCATAGGTAATAACGATACACTAAATACGTGGCAGCTTACACCTGTGATGTATGGTTCAAACAGCCTGCCTACCAGAGCCATGTATATGTCGCATTTTAATTATTCGGTGGTTGGAGAAGAAGATGAAATAATCATTTATATGCTTGACCTTACAGGCGTTTCCGGCGCTTACCTGGCATTTGATGTTGCCTATGCGCGATACTCCACATTCAACCAGGAGACAATGAACATCCTGGTAAGCGATAACTGCGGGTCATCTTTTGATGTCGTTTACAGCAAAATTGGGAGCCAGTTAAAAACTATCGCAGCACCACAAACGACAGAATGGTTTCCCTCTAACACTACTCATTGGCGCAGGGAATGTATCGATCTTTCCGTATACGCAGGTTCTAAAATATATATCAGGTTTCAAGCTGTGAATGGATACGGAAACAACCTGTTTATTGATAATATCGAGGTTAGTACGACAAAGTGCAGCACCGGAATATCTGACAATAACGACCCAAACAATCTATCCGTTATTGCCATTCCTAATCCATCTTCAAATGGTATTTTCAAGCTAATTTTCTATGAGAACTTTCACGAATCCTGCACGATTGATGTTTTCAATATCTTAGGTACAATTGTGTATAGTGAGAATTTTCTTTTTCCCGGTGTGATGACCAAAGATATGGATCTCTCAAAACTTCCGGCAGGAATTTATATTCTAAAGTTATCTTCCGTCCGGGAACTTTCTACCTTCAAACTTATTATTCAATAGATATCATTAGCTCATTTTTATTAATTTTGGCCTGAATAATTTCAAGGCTGAGATATGAATAAAGTTATAGCAAACGCCAAATCGGCCGTGAGTGATATTCCTGATAATTCAACGATCATGTTTGGTGGATTTGGATTATGTGGAATACCTGAAAATTGCATCGCGGCTCTGGTAAAAAAAGGAACCAAGGGTATAACTGCCATATCCAATAATTGTGGTGTCGACGGATTCGGTTTGGGATATTTACTCGAGACCCGCCAGATAATAAAGATGATCTCTTCTTATGTTGGTGAAAATAAGGAATTTGAAAGGCAAATGCTGGCTGGAGAACTGGAGGTAGAACTCAATCCTCAGGGTACATTAGGTGAAAGGATAAGAGCCGGCGGTGCGGGTATTCCCGGATTTTACACCCCCACGGGGTATGGTACCGAGGTTGCAGAAGGCAAAGAAACAAAAGAGTTTGATGGTAAGCAGTATGTATTAGAAAGAGCTTTACATGCGGATTATGCAATTGTGAAAGCGTGGAAAGGCGATTCGGAGGGCAATTTAATATTCAGGAAAACCGCATTGAATTTTAACACCATGATGGCCATGGCAGGAACGATCACCATTGCAGAGGTAGAAGAATTGGTTGAACCGGGTGAACTGGATCCGAATTTCATTCATACCTCCGGCATATTTGTACAGCGGATATTTAAAGGCGAGAAATTTGAAAAGCGAATTGAACAAGTGACCACCAGAAAGCGCGAGGGAAATTAACATGGCATTGGATAAATACGGAATAGCAAAGAGAATTGCACAAGAAGTACGGGATGGCTTTTATGTCAATTTGGGAATTGGAATCCCCACTCTCGTTTCTAATTACATACCCGAAGATATTGAAGTGGTATTGCATTCGGAGAATGGAATGCTGGGAATCGGCCCCTTCCCTTACGAAGGTGAAGAGGATCCGGATCTGATCAATGCAGGTAAACAAACCGTGACTGAACTAAAAGGTAGTTCCTATTTTGACTCTGCGACCAGTTTTGCGATGATCCGTGGTGGCCATATCGATCTCGCAATTTTGGGTGCATTTGAAGTATCTGAAGCCGGCGACCTGTCTAATTGGAAAATACCTGGTAAAATGGTCAAGGGCATGGGTGGTGCTATGGACCTGGTTGCGGGAGCAAAAAATGTAATTGTAGCGATGACTCATACCAGTAAAGACGGTGCACCGAAACTACTACCCGCATGTACACTTCCGCTTACAGCGGTTAAGGCAGTAACAAAGGTGGTGACCGACCTGGCTGTATTGGATGTCATTCCGGATGGATTTAGGTTGGTCGAACGTGCACCCGGCGTTTCTGTGGAAGAAATCCAGGAAAAAACCACCGGCAAGCTTATAGTAGATCAGGATATTGCCGAGATGGCAGTATGACCCATTTATTTATTTCTCTATTTGTTTATTGTCCATCCATGACAACCTTCCCATTTGTCAATCTGAACGGTTCATTGATACCAGCTAAGGACAATCCATTGAGCACAACCTTCAGCAGCGGATTGGTCGAGACAATGCTTAACCGGGCTGGCACAACCATCCTCTTGAATGAGCATTTGAATAGATTACTTAGAGGGATGAAAGTCCTTGGAATACAAAGCGATCAAGATCTAAACTCTACCTACCTGCATAGACAGATCACCGAGTTGATTTCAAAAAACGGAAAAGATTCAGGGGATTCCTTAAAGGTTAGATTAATGATCGACACCGAGGCAAACTTTCAAATAGAATTGAACGAGTTACCTGTTGGCGCTCTTCGATGGAACAAACAAGGCTGGATCATTGGCGTTTACGATAAAGAAACCAAAAAGAAAGTTGAGGAATCTAATTTTAAATTACTACACCATCCGGTCACCTATGTGGCGGATCAATTTAGAAAAGAACAAGAATGGGACGAAGCACTCTTGTTAAATTCAGATGGCAATATTATAGAAGGAAGCCGCACAAATATCTTTTTAATTAGAAAAGGTATTATATCCACTCCTCCTCTTTCTGATGGATGCGTAGATGGGATCATGCGCAAGCAGGTGATCGAACGGTTCGTAAAATTACATCGTAATGTTGTTGAGCGATCCTGCTCGTTAGATGACTTAAAAAACGCAGACGAGGTATTTCTCACAAACGCAATAATTGGTATAAAGTGGGTGTGTAAGTTCAAGGAGATAGATTACTTGCAGATCGAAGCATTTAAAATTTTTAAAAATTTAAATATGGATGATTAATTTTCTTTATATTTCCTTGGATATTATGAAAACATATAGTTAATACCGTTTTCAAGGCATTTATCGGAAATCTAATTATCCTTTTACCTCCTAAAGTTATTTCATTATGAAAAAAGTGATACTACTCATTTCTTTTCTTATTGCGTTTAGTCAAATTAATTCTTATGCCCAAGGAATTTATCTAAAAATTACTCCCGGCTACTCCACGCCAACCAATATGAGAAGTGGATTTGAAAATTATTCGATTAGATATAGTTATGCCATTAGTTATGTTATTGAAGAGCATGAAAACATAAATGGGGGCTTTGGTAAAGGAATAAATATAAATGGCACTATTGGGTATTCAAAAAACAAGAATCTTAGTTTTGAACTTGAGTCAGCTTTTATGAGAGGATTGAAATTTGAAACCACATCCCGATACATATACTACGGGAGTGAAGATAAATTTACAAGTAGCTATGAAGCTCAATTAATAAGTTTTACTCCAACGATGGTGTTATCCACGGGGCAGGATAAAATAAATGCATACATGAGCAATGGATTAATCTTAGGCTTTCCATCAGTTAAAAGAGAGCTCGTATATAATGGCTACGATGGTAGAGAAGAACAATTGAATATTAAATATTCTACGAACTTAGCTAAAGGGTTAGCTACAAAAATTAGACTTGAATCTCAACTAAAGAATGAAAGAATATTCTTTTTCGCGGAGATAAGTTTTACATACCTGATGTATTCTCCTGAAAAGAGTGAAGTAACCGAATATCTGATCTATGGATATGATTCGACTTCAGTATTAAATACTTCTGAAAAGTATACGGAATATTCAGATAATTTCTCGGTCAATTATACAATTGATGAAGATACCAATCAGCTGATTGAATCTTATGATAGATCAAAACCATATAGGGCAGCGAGAATCGATATGCCATTTGGAAATATTAGATTTAATCTAGGTTTCAAGTTTAAGATCTGAATACATCTTGTGCCTTCAACCCAGCTTGATCAGCAGTGACATCTACTTGCCACATAAAAAATCAGGCACAGGTAATTGAAATTACACCATGCCTAATCTATGATTTCTAAACTCAGACTTACTGGATCGTTCCGGATAAGGTCAGATGTTTATGCGCAGGTGTTACATTGGCGGTAACATGAACCGTTTTGTTAACAACACCTGATTCACCGACAGTATTCCACTCTACTACAATTGTACCTGAACCACCAGGTTCAATTCCGTCTGTTGGAAAAGAAACAATGGTTAAGCCATTATCACCTTTAACCTGCATGAAATTCAATGTATTTGGACCTGTGTTGGTCACATTAAAAGTATGTTTCACCTTATCACCTGCAGAAACTTTACCAATATCTGAAACCTCATTAGACCAATCGGCAGTTGTGGGATTAGGTGGTGTTGGTTGTTCCAATTGATCCGGCCGGGGCGGAATGTCATCTCCCGGATTTAGCGCATTAAGTGATTGCGGTTGTATATTTTGAGCGCCGGGTTGATTAATTGCAGTTGGATCCGGAGTAACTGAACGCGTACCACCCGAGTCAGAATCTGTCATTTGAAAAATTATTTGTACTACAAGGCTCACTGCGATGATGCCCAATAACACAATTTTAATTTGCTCTCTCATTTCTGTTTAATTTAATATTAATAATTCAAGTTGGTTATTTTATTCTATAAGATGTCCTTCAAAACTATAATATAAAGTTCTTTTTTCATCTTTCCTCATATCAATCTCACCGGAGATCCTATTTCCGATTACAATACCTCTCCAAAGCATCGTAGCAGGCAGAGATGGGCTTACGGTTAATGCTTCAAAATATAAGGAATCGCCGCCTTCATCTACTTCGTACCCATCCATCTCAAATCCTGCAGCGATGCTACCCCAGGATATTAACGAATCATTGGCGAAATAAATCGTGTCGGGGCCTATAATCTTCTCGTTATATACGTCATAAATTTGAATAGCATAATCCTGGTCGTTCAATACACCCCCTCCGTTATTTATTCCTCTACCACCGCTGGATGTTGAATCACTTTTACAAAAAGTAAATAAACACGCGAATACAATAATAAGCAGGGCGGCGACTTTATTTGACTTATTTTTTTGCACTATAATCATGTTTTAATAAAAAGTAAGCAATTATTTTATTCTAGTTCCCGAAAATCGGGTTCCTTCATCTCTTTCCTGTCCAAAGCGTTCGGCAATAATTTTTCCTTCAATATCATTATCCAGGATAAATCCAGTCCATAATACAAACGTTTTTTTGCCCGGGTGAAAAATCCTGGCTGCAAATCCGATTGTATCACCTCTCATCTGCGCCAGATACCTTGAACGAACAAATCCCATTAGTTGGGTGTTAGCTGTACGAAACATTGAATCATTTAAAAACATAAGTGTATCATGTGGAAATTCAACTGTTTCATCGTCAGTACCGGTTACTGATACATCGTAATCTCTACCGCTTAAGCTAACCAACGATGCATCCGGCATATTTGCACTTGATACCTCATTATTAAATTCCGTGGTTCCTCCGCTCCCTTCTTCTTGCTTGCAACCAACGGCAGCCAGCAACATAAACAGTGCCACACTAGCGATTAAGCACCTCGAATTTCGAAAATTTGATGTCATTCTTTTAATTTTGACACAAAGTTAAGACTGTTTTGAAATATTTGCAAACGAAACCATTTCAGAACCTACATCACAGGGGTTTTAAAAGTCGTTCTTTAATTTATAAAATACTCAATTTTAGTTCATACCGGTCAATCTAATTCCCGATTAAGTTTCCATTTCGAAAAATGTTGGCTGTTTTTATTCGTGGTTATTTGCGGCCGTAATTTGCTATTGAACGAAATTGCTGCAGTTAGCGCGGCAATTAACTCTTCCTCTGCATTCCCCCCGTTACGCTGCTCTTTAGTGAAGTAATTGTCTACGAAGTGAGTATCAAAAAATCCTTTTCTGAAAACAGGGTGATCCATAACAAATTTACCAAAGCTTAATGTTGTCTTTACTCCGATGATTATATATTCCTGGATAGCTCTCTGCATTCGTTTGATGGCTTCCTCTCTGTTCGAGCCAAAGGTTATCAGTTTTGAAATGAGTGGATCGTAATAAACAGGGATATCCATACCCTGCTCATACCCATCATCTACCCTTATCCCCGGCCCTGAAGGCCTTATATATTTTTTCAGTGTTCCTATATCAGGTAAGAAATTATTATAGGGATCTTCTGCATACACTCTAAGCTCAATAGCATGGCCATTTGCTCTAATATCTTCCTGTTTTAATTTAAGTTTCTTACCCTGAGCTATCAATATTTGTTCTTTTACCAGATCCAATCCTGTGATCATTTCTGTCACCGGGTGCTCCACTTGCAGCCTGGTATTCATTTCTAAGAAGTAATACTTCGTTTCTTTTTTATGGGCTAGATCAACAATGAACTCTACAGTTCCTGCGCCGGAATAATTACATGCCTTTGCCACTTGGATAGCACGCGCACCCATTTCCTGCCGTGTGGTTTCATCAATAATTGGGGATGGTGATTCTTCGATAACTTTCTGGTGTCTTCTTTGGATCGTGCAATCACGTTCAAGCAGATGGATATAATTCCCATGATTATCGCCAAGTATCTGTATCTCAATATGCCTTGGACTGGCAATATACTTTTCGATAAACACATCGGCAGTCCCAAATGCAGCTTTTGCCTCACTGGCTGCCCTATCAATACTTTCCCGCAGGTCAGCCGCCTTTGCAACCATTCTCATTCCTTTACCACCACCGCCGGCTGCAGCTTTTATAAGAATGGGATATCCAATATCCTTTGCAATCTTTTTTACATTGTCCTTAGCCGACAGAGGTTTATCTGTGCCGGGCACCATAGGAATTCCAAATTTCCTGACTGCTTTCTTAGCTCTTAGCTTATCCCCCATTATCCGGATTGAATTGGGTGATGGTCCGATAAAAATTAAACCTGCCTTTTCAACTGCTTGGGCAAAAGAAGCATTTTCCGATAAGAACCCATACCCCGGATGAATTCCATCCACCTTGAGTCTTTTGGCTTCTTCGATCATGTTCTTATAATTCAGATAAGATTGATCAGAAGGAGAAGCCCCTATGTTGACAGCCTCGTCGGCATACTTTACATGAGGCGCACCCCTGTCAGCATCCGAATATACAGCGACCGATTTCAACCCCATTTCCCGAAGGGTCCGCAGAATCCTTAATGCAATTTCTCCCCTATTGGCTACCAGAATCTTCTTCATCTAATTTTCACTAGCAGGTTAATAATTTTGTTAATTCCGTGATTCCCTTCCCAAATATCTTAATTTTGCCGTTATGCAGACACTAAGCGAGATAAAACACCTGATTTCCAAGGAAATCAAACTGGAATGGAGGCAAAGGTATGCTATCAACGGTGTAATATTATATTTGTTATCCATGATCTTTTTGATCTATTTATCCTTCACTTCGATCAATTCGATCACCTGGATCACCCTGTATTGGATTATAATATTTTTTGCCTCGATCAATGCTGTTGCAAAAAGTTTCATACTGGAGAGACCGGCGAGGATGCTTTATTATTACACAATCTGCAGTGCGCAAGCGATCATCTTCTCTAAGTCAATTTATAATTTTCTTTTATTGCTTGTATTAAGTGCAATAGGCTTGCTGATCTTCATAGCCTTTGCAGGCAATCCTATCGGCAATATGAACTTGTTTCTGCTCACAATGCTTCTTGGGAGCATGGGTTTTTCTTTTGCCTTAACAATGACCTCGGCCATTGCATCAAAAGGAAATAACAAAAGTACGCTGATGTCAGTGCTTAGTTTTCCAATAATTATTCCGGTGCTGTTATTATTGATCAAGCTGTCGAAGGCAGCATTAGCCGGTGAAACTATTTCTGAAAATATCCGGGAGATACTCACCCTTTCATCCATCAACTTAATAGTTATCAGCACGGCATTCTTATTATTTCCTTATCTTTGGCGCGATTAAAACCCTTCAATTATCCTTCCTGAAATCTTAGAGGCATAGAATCCCGATGAAAGCAATTTGGTGGAAAATTCTTGCAGTGGTACTGTTGTTATATATAATTATTGCCGGCTTCTTAATGGAAGTGCCTAGAGTTGTTGATCTTAACGAATCTATCCGAAACCTGTATTTCCATGTGCCAATGTGGTTCACCATGTTTTTTATATGTACCGCCGGAGCGGTCTACAGTGTTCTTTACCTTGCAAAATTTAATCTGAGATATGATAATATATCTAATAGCCTTGTGACCATCGGTGTGCTTTTCGGTTTGTTTGGCTATGCAACAGGGTATGAATGGGCCAGCTTCACATGGGCCAAAGATGTAAAAGGTATCGAAGTGCTCAAGATCTTAATGATAGAACCGAAGATGCGGTTTGCTGCGATCGCTTTATTAGTATATGGTGCGTATTTTGTTCTGAGAAATTCGGTTGACGAAGTGAGTATGAGAGCAAGGTTAAGTTCGATTTACAATATTTTTGCATTCGCGACCCTGATCCCTCTCCTGTACATTCTTCCAAATAGCGCTGAGTTCTCATTGCACCCGGGTGGAAGCGAAAGTCCGGCATTCAATAGTTATGACCTTGACCAAAGAATGAGAATTATATTTTATCCGGCGATACTTGGATGGACATTGTTGGGTGGGTGGA
>JACZTA010000311.1 GCA_022573915.1 Bacteroidota bacterium
GATCACGCCGGTACCTCAGGCCACAGTAGATAAGCCATGGGTAAAAGGTAAATATAGAGTAACAATTTCAGAGGATGGCACAAAAATGTTACTGGTTAGTATGCCCGAACATGATGAAGCCACATTAAAACCGTATTCATGCCGGGTGTTTGACTCCAACATGAAGTTAATATGGGAAAAGGATTTTCAAGGTAATGAAAAACATGGAAAAATGACGGTCATTGGCTTTGCAGTTAACAATACCGGTGCTATTTCATTACTGCAGGCGACCTATCTTCCTAAAAAGGAACAGGTTAGGGCAAGAAGTACGGTTACATTCATGATCATGACCTATGATGATCAAACCGGAGAAAGCAAGACGTATGGCATCAATATGGATGGATATCATATGGCTGATTTCAGGTTTGATGTAAATAAATCCGGAGATGTTTTCTTTATGGGATATTATTCAGAGCGTGTTTATTACGATTTAAAACTCCCGGTACCGGGTGTAAAGCAAGATCGCACTTTTAAAGGGCCGTTCCTCTTTAAACTGGATCACACAACCCAAAGAGTGACTGGCGGGATTAAGGAATTTAGCAAGGATTTCATGAAAAAGCATAAAAACACTTCCCAAAAGGATATGGATAATATATCAATCAGGGATTATCACTTTCGAGATGACGGCGGGGTGTACATGATCGCTGAAAAACATTCAATTTCCGGAGATTATACCAACAACACTTATAACTACCAGGATCTTTTCATTGTTTCCTTCCTGCCCACTGGTAAAATGTTATATCGGGCATACCCAAAAAGACAAACTTCATCGAACGACAACGGCCGATATGGTTCATACTTTTCCTGGACAATTGACAATAAGACAAATGTCTTATTTACTAAAAACAAAATTGCCTCTCAGTATATAGTGGATGAACGGATAATGAGGACGACAGTACCGGTGAAGGAATTTCCTTATCCGACTTCTACTCTTATGCCGCGATTTGGCAAACAGGTAGGAGAGAAGGAAATTATACTGGTTGCCGGAGATGAATTTAAATTTCAATTTGCTCAGTTAACCATTAAATAAACCTTTAATCATGGATCCAAACTTATTTCATGTAGATCTTGAACGATTGTTTGAAGTACTCGTGGCAATTGTTCTGCTGTCGTTTGTAGTAGAGAGATTCCTATCAGTCTTTTTTGAATCCCATGCATTTATCAAAGCAACAAAAGATAAAAAAGGAATAAAAGAGTTTATCGCATTGGCTCTCAGTATTACAGTTTGTTTTTACTGGGAGATTGATGTACTCACCATCGCATTTGCATCAAATGATGAGATGACGATTGCCGGAAAAATACTTAGTGGAGGATTAGTAGCGGGGGGGAGTAAAGCTTCAATCAAGTTATTTCGAGATCTAATGGGGTTTGCCAGCAGGGCACAAAAGCAACACATGGGTTTGCTGCCGCCTTCAAAACCTTCAAGTTCCTCAAATAAATCTAACCCCTAATGAATATGATGCGAATATCAGTGGGGATATTGTTGTTATGCGTACTGCATTTCACCGCTTCCGCAGATTACCTGGTGGTAAGCCGAAAAGCGACTATCAAGGAAGCCCCGGAGAAAAAAGGTAAGGTCTTCGAAAGAGTAAGCAAGGGAGATATTGTTGTCTTACTCGATGATGGAGTCCAGCAAAATGGATATTATCATGTGACGGCTCCTAAAGCAGATAGAGCCGGATGGATGTATCGCACACTTGTGCGCAGATATGAGGGTGAAATACCCGGTTTCGAACCGGCAGTTGGGAATGCCACCACCGAACTGGAGTGGGAGAGCCAGATGCCTTCTGATTATTATAATGCGGCGATAGGCTTAAGCGGTGATGCGTTAAAAGCCACTCTGAATGATATTATAGACGGACACCAGGAATTTACGTATACCAGCACCGCTGTCGATGTATGGGATATTCTTAAAGAAACGGATCGTGCAATTGGTGACCCCTCAGGTGTAAAACTTTTATATACTGATAGAGTGCGAGACGCCGATGCTGAATATAATAATGGTTCCGGTTGGACACGCGAACATGTTTGGGCTAAATCTCATGGAGATTTTGGTACTACCAGAGGCGCGGGTACCGATGTACATCATTTGCGGCCAGTAGATGCATCAGTGAACTCTACCAGGAATAATAAGGATTTTGATAATGGCGGTACGGAGTATATTGACGGTGATTTTGCAACAGGTTGTCTCCGCGATGTCGATTCATGGGAACCGAAGGATTCCGAAAAAGGCGATGTGGCAAGAATGTTATTTTATATGGCCGTACGCTATGAAGGTGAAAATGAAGAACCTGACCTTGAACTCTCGGATCAAGTGAATACAGCGCCCACTCCATATCATGGCAAATTATCTACCTTATTGGAATGGCATGACCTGGACCCGGTCGATAATTGGGAACGTCGAAGAAACGACATCATCTACCTCGATTTTCAGCATAATCGAAATCCCTTTATTGATCATCCCGAATATGTGCAGATGATTTGGGGAAACTAGAATCTAGGTTCAATGTTCAATGTTCAAGGTCGGACTCACTTAGATTGCAACTTTGAACCCGGAACGTTGAACCTTGAACAAGAGGGGAACAATTTTTGCAACCAGATCTCCTTGATTTCGTACTATATTTAACCTTACTAGCTTCAATCCTAAGCAGATTTTTCCCATGAAGTTGTCCTCCATCTTGACAGGATTTTTTCTTGCACTTATAGTTTGCTCCTCAGCCGCAGGACAAAATAAGGGTGTTCGAAGCCCCGAAGATGATTTTCTTGGTTTTTCCGGGGTTACCAGGGCCGTAATAATTGGGATTTCAGATTACCTGGAAATAGATGATCTTCAATATGCAGATCGGGATGCGAGAGAATTTTATTGGTATCTGAGATCGGGTTCAGGTGGTTATGTTCCCGAAAGTAATATTCGCCTGCTACAAAATGCGCAGGCTAATTTTGGGAATATATGGGCAGCTTTTGAATGGCTGAAAGATGAATCCAAGGAAGGTGACAGGGTGTATATTTATTTTTCCGGCCACGGGGATGTCGAAACACTTACCGACGCACAGAACGGTTTCCTGCTCACCTATAATACAAACAAACGTGTTTATCCTATTGGTGGATTTCCGTTATATATGCTCAATTCATATCTAAACACGCTTTCCAACAAGGAAATACAAGTTTTTTTTATCGCAGATGCCTGTCGTTCAGGAAAACTTGCCGGTGGAATGGACGGAGCGTACCAAACGAGTGCACTCCTGAAAAAACAGATAGCAAACGAGATAAAAATACTCTCATGTGAACCCGGAGAGCTTTCGCTTGAAAGCGCAGAATGGGGTGAAGGGAGAGGGTTGTTTTCTTACCATCTCATTCGAGGCTTGCAGGGGTTGGCAGATACCAATCATGATGAGTTAGTTTCATTGCTCGAATTGCAGATCTTTTT
>JACZTA010000084.1 GCA_022573915.1 Bacteroidota bacterium
CTTGTTATCTTCCATGATTAGTTGATTTATTTCCCTGAGAAATAACTCTCAGGAAAGGGTTAATAAAGATATCATCCTCTCAATCAACAATCAAGTAATCTGTCCACATTTGTTTGACGGGATACAGAATAATAGTTTTTTTACAGATCCTTCCAAAATATTTCATTCATTTGGATACCCTGCTCAAGATGATTTTGGAAATACTGTGTTTGAAGGTGGGGAAAGAATGTACTATATAAGTGGTTATTTCGATTATTTTGAATCTTCAAATGCATTGTGTTACTATAATATTGGCTATAAAGGACAGAGTGGTAGTGCATTCTATTATAAAGTTGCTGCAAACGATAGGGTCGTTTATGGTGTATATAAAGGACATTTTAAATGACGAGGTATTGTTCTCTGGTCATGAAAGTGTTAGACAACAATTGCTTCGGACAGTTAAAGAACTTAAAGATACGGCATACGAATACGACGAACATTTAAAATGAAAAAACAATGATATCCAAAAAGAACTTTGGTACCTAGAAGCGCATAGTCATTTTATATAAGAACATTTTTTTTAAGGAATATCTGCCACTTAGGCTTTGGTGCCTATAAGCGGATAGTCATTTAATCTATTATTGAATAACCAATTTACCTGTGTTATGCAGACCTTCCTTTCCAACTAGCTTGTAGATATACAAACCTCTCTTGAGATCGTTTGTTTCTAAAATGAAATAATCGGTTTTAATGTTTTTAATTCTTTTGACTTCTTTGCCTAGTAGATCATGTATTACAAAAGATGGATTATTCAGATTTTGATAGCCACCAGGAAGAATAACAGTTATATAAGTGCTGCAAGGATTAGGAAATATTTTTATAGGACTGATATTCAGGGGTAGTTCTTTTCTTGCAATTTCAGTTGTCAAAACTGTTACGCTTTTACAAATAGTATCTGAGGCACATGAATTTACGGCAATTAAACAAACATTATAAGTTCCACTGGTATTATAGGTATGTGTAGTATTCTGCCCCGTACCCGTATTTCCATCGCCAAAATCCCACAACCAAGTAATAGCATTTTTTGAAGAATCACTAAAGTTGACAGTTGAACCGGAAACATTATAACCAAAATTTGAAACGGGTTGTTTATTTCCCACCATGATTACAAAAGCATTATAAACACTTCCTTTGAAATCACACGAATCATCTTCTATTTCCACTGTAAAGTAATATATTCCAGTATCGGATATTGAAGTTGCCCAGGTAATCGTACCAGTATCCGGATTGATACCCAGTATGGTAAATGTAGCTCCCGGAATAGCTTTTGCTATATTAGTAAGCATAGTGAGAGTATCTCCGGTATTTACATCGTTGCCTATCACCTGGAAAGAAAAGGTATCACCTGCACAAACTCCAAAAATTGATGGGTCAATTTGTAAACCTCCTAAAGAATTTTTTATGTTGCTTACAGTTGGTTGTTGATTGGAGCAAGCCTGGATAAAAAAATGAAGTTCTTGTGTGGTTGAGGCAATCAAAGTATCATTGCGAAATTCATCAATCTTGATCGCTACTACATACTGCCCAGTTATCTTTGGGCACACATTCAATAAACCCGTGTTATTATCAAAGGCGATGAAACCACCTCCAGTAGTGTCAAAGGGGTATGTTGCTGAAAATACAGGTTTATAGGAAACAGGATTTGAAGACGAAAGTGCTGCATCGACCAAAGTAAAAACCAATGAATCTCCATCAGGATCATATGCCCCGTTATGATATTTAAAGCATTGATTGCTGCAAAAAAATGGAACTGAAGTGGATGTAAATTGGACCGAGTTGTTACACGTTCCTGAAGAATTATCTAATGTGGTTTGAACGTATAGAGATGTAGTACCTGCACTTACTATGTTATCAATGTTACCATCCCTACAACAGGTACTGAAACTAATAATCCAATCATTGCAAAACTTAAGGGTTGCTGTTCCAGAATAAGTTGTTTTTTCCACTCCAAATAAAGTGCCACCGGAACAAACGCTGTTAGGTAATTGACTCGTACACAATTCAGACACTTCAACTGTATTTAAAACTGATAATGTCAAGGTTGTGCTTATGCCACATGATGAAGAGTTTAATGAAATGGAGATAGTGGATGGTGCGGCACCACCATAACAGTTGCGATAATAATGTAGTTCGAAGGTATAGACACTGTCATTTGAGCATGTGTATGTAATATCCAGAGCCATCGTGTGAAATGTGTAAGCCTTATTTAGAGGAAATAGTACTTGAATAAATAATAAGAAACACATTAGTAGTGCTGATTGTTTATTCATTGTTGAATAGTTTTTGAGGCCGGATTTAGGAGATTAACCATAATAACATTGAAATTGTCGTATATTTACAGTGATCCTTCATCGGATTACTTGGGTTTCAAGTCGTCGTCCTCCTCACCTTATAAGCGTGACATCTCCGGTTTTGAAAATCATCTCACCGTCAGTTAAGCATTCCGCTTTCAAGTACCATACGAACACACTCGGATTAATAGGTTTGCCATTTAAGGTTCCATCCCATCCGGAATTGATGTTGGAGGAAGTAAAGACCTTCTGTCCCCATCGGTTGAAAATGACAAACTCAAAGAGGTTGATATCCTCCCCAAGCACGTAGAGGATATCATTCATGTTATCACCGTTGGGAGAGAATGCATTAGGTATGAAGATGGAGTTTTCACAGGACTGCTTATTGCAGTCATCGGTAATGAGAACAGTATCTTTTGCGCTACACCCGTATTGATTTGTTGCTGCTATGGAATAGTTCCCCGGGTAGGTAGCAGTGATTGTAGCAGCTGTATCACCAGTAGACCAGACATAGGATAAAGCGAAAGCATCATTGGTTACGGCAGATAAGGAGATAGTCTCACCCGGGCAGATGGAAGTATCTTCTGGAAGAAAGACATCCGGGGAAGGGTACACCACTATGGTTTTGGATATCGTATCCATGCACCCTGGAGTGATTATGCTGACTACGATCAAGGTCACCTTGTAGGTATCCGGCAACGGGTAAACGTGCTTTGGATCCGTGGCAACCATGAATGTGTCTTTCACCCCATCACCATAGTCCCAGAAGTGTCCCAGACTATTACCATAGGTTAAATCTATGAAGATAGTAGAGTCCCCGCTGCATGCCAATGCAACAGAAAAGTCTGGATCAATTGTGCAGCAAATGAAGCTGTCGGTGAGATTTACATTTGAATCATTGTCAACAGGAGGCTGGGCAATGAAAGGATAAAAACCTTGAGCGTAATTTAGTAAAGTATCTTTAAATACAACATTGTTAACAGTTGTTGCCGCTGTATCCTGAAAGCATAAACCATCTATTGTTCCAATGCTATCTGTTTTTAATATATAAAAATCCTTTCCCCCAGCACCAAAGCTTTCCGTATAACCTGCCATCACAAAACCACCATCATTTGTTTGCAGCGCATCATTGCAGATATCATCCAATGTGCCGCCATATGTTCTAGACCATAACAACTTTCCATTCGGATCTACCTTAAGCAAATAAAAATCTAAACCACCAGCTCCGAAACTGCTAGTACTTCCTCCTAAAACATAGCCGCCATCTTTCGTAGGATAAATTGACTGTGCCTCATCATCCAAAACACCTCCATAAGTTTTTACCCATAGCAAGTTCCCAATGTTGTCTATTTTCATTAGGACTACATCTTTTCCTCCAGCTCCGACATACTTTTCATAACCAGTAACCAAAAAACCACTGTCAGGGGTTTGGAGTATGGAATAAAAGTTAGTTCCTTGTCCAAGTATTCCATATGTTTTGAGCCATTTTATGTTACCGGAAGTATCTGTACGGAATACAAATGCACTGAGAACCTGTATATATTCACCACCTGCAAACACATAATCATCATTCTTGGTTTCCAAAACACTGTAAATCTTACCACCACTAAGCGGAGGACCACCAGCCCACTGCAAATCACCATCAATATCAGTCTTGAAAGCACCGGGTATTATTAAACCTTGAAAAAATCCTGCCAGGATGTAGCTGCTATCACTGGTTTCAATCAGATCAAGAGCATATGGTTCACCTTGCGGTCGATCATAATATTTTGACCAAACTACATTTCCAATAAGGTCGGTTTTCAAAAGGTATGCTTTCGGACCGTAAGTTAATGTGATTGAATCACTACCTCCTGCAAGCATATAATGATTATCTATCGTTTCTATCACAGAAAATATCGCATCGTGACTTGTAGGATTGCCATATATTTTTGACCATAAAACATTTCCTTCAATATCCACTTTGGCTAAGTATCCATAAAAAAAAGGGCTGGAGAAACTTGATGAAGCTCCGGCGACCAAATACCCGCTATCTGACTGGATTAAAGAAAAAATATAATCATCATCAGTTCCACCAAATACTGTTTGAAAAGTGGTTTGAGCAGTTGTTAATTCGCATAACATTAACCAAGCTACAATAGCAAAAAATCTTAGATTAGACATAAATTATATTATTCACTACTAAGCTCTTGTTGCGGAATCCTAATATACCAACAAAAAAGCCGCCGGACAAATGTCAGTTCATCCGACGGCTAGTTTGAAATTATTGAATTCTAAATAGCTTATGTAGGATGCTTCTATAACTGGTCTCCATCCTGATCAAGTACAAGCCTGGCTCCAACTTTGTGCCCTTATCAGATTTCCCATTCCATACAATAATATGAGTGCCCTCTTCAAGGTCAGCTAGATCAATGTGTGCAACTTTCTGCCCGGTGATATTATAAATATCCAACTGAGTTGCCTTTTCATCTTCGACAAGATTAATTTTGATATTTACTTCATCCGAAGACGGATTAGGGAATAATTCCAACATAGTTTGCTGAGATGAACCGTTAATCGCCGTTTCGGTACTTTCTTCATTATTAAAATCCCACTTCAGGTATTGATTGGTATAGAAGCTGGTCTTATACCAGATATCATCTATATTGGGAGAAGCTTCCCACCACGTATAAAAAGCCTTTGCTGGACTTGCGGGGGCAGTTGGCTTCTTCATCATCATGGAAATGGATGGCGCATGTTCCGTGCTTATTGTGGCAATATTGACTATTGAAAAACAATTATCCACATTTTGACCATCTACATGGAATCTTCTAGCTATTACATCCACATCTGAAACCGGCATACACATACAGGTGGGCGATCCTAGGAAATACGACCAGACAACAATGATAAAATCCTCTACATAATCGACCGCCGGGGTTCGGTTAATACAGGGATCACTTTCCAAATCAGGATTTAGCAATTTAGGGCCGGATTTGGTATTGTTATACTTATTAACACCGAAGATATTATCACCATTCGTATCATTGTGACGTAATACCACTTCAAAGTCAGTTTCACTGAAAACGGCTGCTTTTGAAGGAGATGCTATACGTGGTGGACCTATGGTATGAGTGCTAGGAACTAAAGATGGGTAGAATGTTTCGTCAATTTTAAATGTAATCGGAGAACAAGAAACTATATTACTCAGATTGATCTGTCTGATATGTACTTGCTGAGTACCGACACTTTTCAATTCCTTATATACATATGATACCATTCGTTCAGTTTTACCGGGATCAAAATTTTCATTGACAGTTACATCAGGGCTAGAATAAAACTGATCATTGAAAGGAAATACATCATCAAACTGCACTCGAAAGGGACAACTACAAGTAGTCGCAATGTTAGCAGGGTTTGCAGTTAGTTCGATAGCATTTGTCCATATTTCATCATCCTGCTCCCAGGTAGCTACTGCATAACCAGGGAAACCCGGCTCATGGGTGATATCTACATTTGGATTGGAACTTGCAGCTGTTAAAGCACAACCAGCGGGATTGCTTAACGGCTGGTGAATCTTAGGGAAGGTGATGGCCGGCGAGACAAAATCGTATAGATAGACATCGTAATAAATCTGATTGTCAAAATTATCTAAATATACAATAACAATATAGGCGAAATCATCATGATATTGCCACATTGCCACATCCGGATCTTTGAGACGCCCAGTTGTTGAATTGCTCCCAACAATGTCAAAATAATTCTGCAAGTTATTATGAAGATCATCATAAGCAAACCGGGCAGTTGCACTGGATTCATCCCATACCATTACCAGCATCTTTTCACTGGCATCATTTCCAGTATTAGAAACACTGGTTGGTGCAGGAGTGGCATTCACCTGATTATCCGGATTTGCCGGTAAACAAAATGTTGGGCATTGTCCCCTAGTAAAATTATAATTGCCAATTATATATATTAGTGCTAATGAAAATGCAATTAAAATGTTTTTTGTTTTCATGATTTCAAATTTTAAGAGCTACTTATTATTATTTTGAAAAAGTAACATAGGTTAACAAATTATTGATGCGACAGATAGTTTAAGACTCTTTGCCACTCAAAGATTTTACTCTTAAGTTAGTCTAGCTAACACAAGATCAGCCTATATAGAAGTAAAAACTCTTAGGTGATAGAAGTAAAAACTCTTAGGTGAGTGAGAAATATTTGAAAAATTAATATTACAATTGAATATTTAATATTGCAATTAATCTTAATATTTTAAGTAGAAATACGGTAAACTTTGCGTAATAGTACTCAACATAAAAAGGAGATCTTGAACGCTATTAATGTTTGAGGAATTAAATTTTTTAGGAAGGTTATAAATGGAAATTGGACAAGTAGCGTGTCAAAAGAAATTGGTTCGAAACTAATCCCCTACGGGCTGCTTTGCCTGCCATAGCCTTGGCGGAGGCAGGCTCTTATATTCTGAAACCTTTGTAATATCAACTATTACAAGGGTTTTCTAATTTATAGGGGACAGTACAGGGGACAGTTTGTTTTAATTATCTCTAACTTTAAATGGCCGAATAATGGGGAAGCTGACAGTGGCTTTTTAAGTAGCCCTACCTATTTAATCATTAAATACCTATCCTAATCCATTTATTAATTTCTCTACAACTAGGTTTCCAAAAAAGTGGAACACAGAAAAAGTTGGAAAAATCAAGACCGCCTCGTAAAGATTAGACAGTATCATAAATAGCAATTTTATTCATTAGTTTAACCAAAATCTTTCATCAGCTATTAGAATTTCTCCAAATCCTTCTAATATTAAATAAATTTCGTATTTATATTCATCACCCTTAGGTTCATCATTTGTATTCCCTTTAAACATTGAGTAAACATCATCTATAAATATAAATTCCATAGATTCTTCTTCATTATAATTTGAATTGATATTTAATTGAGGAATAAAGGATTTGTATTGATTATTTGAATATTCTATTTTCTGCCATAAAGGATCATAAATCCTGATCCCCAATCTAGGTGTATCTTTAAATTGAGGAAGAACCTTTTTAAATATTTCCCAATCTTTTAATTTTAATTGTATATTAACCTGTGAATTATTTTCAGAATTTACTCCCAAAATATCAACTGTGATTTTTTGTAGATTGTATATTTTTAAGTCTTGATCTAGTTTTTGTATAAATTTTTGAGCATCATCTAAGTTTAATTCTTTAAGTTCGGTGAACGTCGTTTCATAATAAGAATCCATATTATTAAGACTATCTTCGAGTAGCTTTAACATTTCATGTTCAATAGTTACGATATCCTTTTGTCGTCCTAATTCCTTGGTTAATTTTTTAATTTTCGCAGCCATTTTTTGTTTCTCCATTCTTAAGCCAAGAATTATTTCTTGCTTTTCTATCAGCTGCTTTTGTCCCTGTATTAACCTTTCATTTAATATTGCTTTATCCTTCAACTCTTCATATTGCTCTTCCAACTTATTATACATATTTTCTGCAAATATGTACCACACTATTCCTATTAATGACAATAAAATCATAAAGATTATTATTTGATAATCTGCTCTTCTTAAATTTTTCATTTATTACCTCACACTGAAATTATTTGGTTACTTAGGATTAATAGTTACAATACTAGAATTAGGCGTTCTACGATGATTAAGAAATCCATCGCTTTCAATATCCAATTTAGATTGTTCTTTTTCAGTCAGGTTCGAATAAATGCCATACTGACTAATGAAATATTTACATAAAGCTATATCCTTCAATCTATTAGTTATAAAAAGACCTAACATTAATTGCCCAACAACCGTAAACATTCCGCTCAAGAAATTCGTATTCACAATCGTAGATGACATATTCTCCCCAATTATAAATAGATAAGTAAATACGTATGCAATAAAAAAAAGAAATAAAACTAGAAATGAGAAAAAAGCTACACGTCTAAATTTTCTATATTTCAGAATATCTATTTCATCTGCTTTTTTAAAGTCTTTGAATAATTTTATTTTTGCTCGGAACATATGTCTATTACTAAATCAAAAAATGCAATCATTATTATTTAGAGTCCTAACTAAACATATGCTTTTTTATTATTAAAGTAATTTCTTTTATTAATAAAAAAGGTCTCACTAAATTCGTTCTATTGGAGAGTCTGGAAAAGGGTAGTCACTTTCACCGGAATCTCCAGTATTGTCGCAGAATAGTATATTATTCAATTAAAACTTATGAATATTTTCGCGGATTATTATGAAATCAAGGTCTAAATTTCAGAGAATAAGTATTTATACGTGTTCTTTTAGGTATAAATACTGGTTTTAGCTCTCCCTTTCTTTAGGTCGAAATCTAATTTTTTAAAAGACGGACATGCTCCTACTGTCAAGGGCAACACGATTATCATTCTTCTTTTTATTAATTTCTAGGTATCTGGAGTCTTCCTTTCTTGTACCGAGAATTATCCAGTTCGCAACATCGATCATTCGTGATAAAAGTAGAAGGACCCGTCGTATTTCTGAACGAGCCTCCATAGGATATTAAAGAAAAGTGTTAATTTAACGACTATTCTTAAAGCTCAATTCTTATGCTCATTTAATATCCAACTCAGTCCATTCCTTTCCTATATACTTGGTTACGTAGTCACTGCCCCTTAATCCTTTCTCATAATTCTTCACCTGGTTTCTTCCATACCTGCTAGCCCAAAAACTCTGTATTCTCCTAGGGTGAATTGTAGTTTTAATCAAGGTATGAAGATGATACCCTGCTAGTTGTGAACATAACTTTTTGGTCTCCAGTACCATCTTATAGCTAAAATCAGCTAGGTAGGAAACAATAAAAATTTGCCAAAAGCTTCGATAGAACTTCATTATTAAACGTACTAGTACCAATAATTACAAGTAACTCTACTCTATATGACTCATTAAGCCTATCTGTTATATATAATTTTCGTTAATTGATTTATAAGATTAAGTGAGGTGTTTTTTCTTCAGCTGATTTAAAAGTTGAGGAATATAATATCCTATTTCAGTCACCCTTAAAGAATATGAATCATGACAAAATTAGCGCTCTATAAGTCTCTGAATTTTAGAAAATCTAGCATTTCTTTATTTTTTTGTGCAGCGATATTTAGTTTTATTGCGGGCACAAATTCAATTCAAAATAGTGCAGAGAAGCTGGATAATAAACCTACAAATGATCTAAGGGAAATTGCAGACCCGCTCTCGGCCGAAGGATGGTACAAATTTAAATTGGATGTAAGTATCAAACCCGATTTGTTATTTACTGAGTACAAAGAAGCTTTTGGGCTTGGTAGATTTGATAAGATGATTAAATACCACCAAGAAAGCGACGAATTAGGGTACGTACATCATAGATATGAACAAACATATAAAGGAATTAAAGTTGAGGGATGCGAATATATAATCCATGAAAAAAATGAAAGATCTGTTATTGCTAACGGGAAAATGGTTCTAGGCTTGGATTTGGGAGTATCCACTTCTATCTCCAAAAATGAAGCTTTAATAACAGCATTAAATTATATAAACGCTGATAAATACTTTTGGGAAGATAATCTGGAAGAGCAACTCCTTAAAGAAATAAAAAACGATGAGGAAGCGACTTTTTATCCGAATCCTGAATTGCTGATTACAAACATTTCAGATGTCTTCGATTTGGATCCTTCAAACTTTCGTTTGACATTTAAACTGAGTATTGCATCATTGATACCGTTTGATGCAAATGCTGTATATGTTGATGCAGTTACAGGAAAAGTAATCAAAGTAACTCCTTTGATTTCTAATTGTAATCCTCCCACCCAATGCAATTCTGGAAATGCTTGTACTTTGTACAATACTCAACAAACAATATCTACGGAGTGCACAGTTAGTAATGGATATAGACTTTTTGATGATTGCCGGTCGGATAATATTCTTGCGCGAGTATGGATAGTTAATGGTTATCAGAATATTTATGATACGGATAATAATTGGACCGCACCTGATTGTCACCTGACACAAGGATTTTGGGGAGCAGAAATGACCTATGATTATTTTTTAACACAGCATGGTAGAGATAGTTATGATGGTAATGGTGGCCGTTTTGAAATACGTACAAATCATACTATTAAAAACAATGCTTTTTGGTTTCTCTTCTCAATCTTTATAGGTCAGGGCCAACTTCCGGAAATGGATCCAACTGACTGGGTTAATTCACTGGAAGTTATGGGTCATGAATTCGGCCATGGTGTTAATGCGACATCAGCTAATTTAAGTGGTTCAGGTGAGTCAGGGGCGTTGAGTGAATCATTCTCTGACATATGGGGTACCCTTGTTGAGCATTATGCACAAGGCCTGTACGAACCTTCAAATCCTGGTGATTGGACAATTCTGGAAGATTTCTGGATTCCAAATGGGAAAGCACGAGATATGGCAGATCCTAAATCAGTACTAGACCCTGACACCTACTTAGGCCAATACTGGGTGCCTGGTGCTACTCATGATAATAACGGAGTTCAAAATAAGTGGTTTTATTTGCTTGCAAATGGAGGCAGTGGTACAAATGACAATGGAAGTGATTATAATCTAACAGGTATAACCAAGGAGAAAGCTGCCGATATAGCATATAGGAATTTAACTGTCTATTTGACAAGTACCTCAAATTATTATGATTCCAGAATGGGGTCCATGCTTGCTGCAGAAGATTTGTTTGGCATATGTTCTGTTGAAGCTTTAGAAACTGCTGATGCCTGGTATGCAGTTGGCGTTGGCAACTCCAAAGCCGGCTGGCCTGGAAGTGCTGGAGGAGAAGATGACGATTTCAATAATGGTATGGAAGTAGATGATCTAGGCAACAATTATATTATTGGAACCTTTGGAAGTACAGCAACTTTTGAAAGAACCACCCTAATTAGCCTTGGTTTTTCAGATATTTATGTTGCCAAATACAAGGATTGTGGAACATTAGATTGGATTAAACAAATAGGTAATACCTGGCCTCAACAAACGCCGGTAAATGCTGGTAATGAAGATGGTACCGGAATTGCCGTAGATGCAAATGGCAATGTATACGTTTGCGGAATGTACACGGGAACTATAACCATTGGAACGACGGTATTAACAAGCTTTCCGGATATTTACGCTGATATTTTTGTTGCCAAGTTTGATGCCAATGGAAATTCTCTTTGGGCAAAATCTTGTGGAGGTACATTTGACGGCGATGCTGCTTACGATATAGATATAGACAATACAGGCAATGTTTATATCACGGGTCAATTCTTCGATAATTTCACTTTTGGAAGCACCGTAATTGGTAAAGTTTTTAATGATGCGGGTACAATATTTGTCGCCAAATATGATAATAATGGTAATGAACAATGGATTAAACATGCCTCTGATAATTTAACTGCCGGTGCAGGTGGGACAGGTTCTTCACTGGGTGTTAGGACACTGCCTGCAGGTGATGTTGAAGTATATGTGACCGGTTGGTTTTTTGACGACCTCACAATCAAGACTGACCCCTCAACTTCTCTTTCTTTGATCAAGGTTAATAATACATATGACATGTTTATCGCCAAATTTCATGGTCCTACGGGTACGATACTTTGGTTGAAAGGCACAGAATGTTTGGGTCATCTGCCTGAAAATCCACCACAGTTGGCAGTGGATGATAATGTAAGCGAGTTTTTTATTACAGGCAGCGTAGCTTCTAGCTGTAGCACGTTTACAGTCGTTACCATAACAAAATCGATATTGATTGACACGTATATGTTTGTCGCTAAAATGGATGCCAGTGGAAATATCTATTGGGTTGAGACAGGCACATCATCATTTGTTGGAGATATTGCTCAGCAGGGTACAAATGCGTACCTAACAGGTCTCATTAGGGGAGGATCGCCTTCAACTACGTTAAGTTTGGGTGGATTATCTGTCATAAATAGTTCGGGGTTTAATAACATTTTTGTTGCCAGTATGGATCAGACAGGAACTGCAAATTGGCTGATCAAAGCTGATGGAAATGACCATGATCAAGGAAAGGCCATAGATGTTGATTTGTTAACTAATGTATTCCTAAGCGGTGAATTTAGCGGCAGAACTAATTTTGGCGGTTTGGATCCATTGAATGCTCAACCTCCTGGATCTGGTTACGGTCATGATATCTTTATGTCCAGGGTTAATCCTACTGGCACATTCTTTAAAGATTCACCCGATAAAGAACCTCTCCAAAGCAATATAGCTAATCTATTGAATGACCTTAATATTTACCCAAATCCATTTAATTCGACTTTAACAATAAATTATGAATTAATAGATGATGGTATTGTATCGGCTGTAATCTATAATTTGTTCGGGCAAGAGATTAAAAAATTAATTGACAATAATTACTATACCAAGGGTACGTATCAGATGGAATTTGACACTGGTGATTTTGGTGAGGGTATATATATTATAAGTTTAAAGCAGACTTCAGTTGATAACAATATTACAAATCAAGTTACCAAAAAATTGGTGAAAATAAATTAATTAATGTTCTCATATAAAATACTCAGCCATGAAAACAATCAAAAACACAATTAAACTCAAAATAATTTTGATCTTAGGATCAGCGTTATTTATCACTCTTCATGTTCACGCTCAACCAATAGTACTCTTTCAAAACTTTTATACCTATGGAAACTATATAGATAACTCAGTAGGGCTTGGATTCTGGATTGATAATAGTGTAGAAGAAACAGATGATGGTGGATTTATTGTTGTAGGTCATACAGATCCTACAGAAGACGTGTACTTGTTAAAAGCAAATTCAAATGGCACTGTCGCCTGGTCAGCAACATATGGATATGCAATGGATATTGAAGTAGGCCACACTGTTAGTGAAACTTTTGACAATATGGGCAATCCTTCAGGCTTTATCATTGCCGGATCAAGTGGCCAAAATGGAGGTGATTTGTTATTAATTAAAACAGATCCTGTTGGAGGTTTACAATGGTCCTATCATTATGGCCAGTCATCCAGGGCGGAACGTGCATATTCAGTCAGACAAACAACTGATGGTGGTTATATTGCTGCTGGTAGTTCTATATTGGGATCAAATGGGAAAATATATGTCGTAAAAACTAATCCGAATGGTACGCGCCAATGGGCATTTGAATACTCGGCACCAATTGGATATGATGCACAAATTGCCACTTCTGTTATTGAACCGTCAACATCCACAGCTGCTAATCCTGAATACATTGTGGCTGGGAATATGTTTCCCTCTGGATTAACGAATATTGAAGATGTATTTGTCATGAGCCTTGATCGAAACGGTGCGATTAATTGGTTTAATGTATATAATCGGAATG
>JACZTA010000085.1 GCA_022573915.1 Bacteroidota bacterium
GAATTTGCGTATGCAATAAAAGAGACTTCTAATGGCGGATTCATTGTTGTAGGAAGTACAAAAAGTTATGGAGCCGGTGATACCGATATATTTTTAGTAAAGACTGATTCTACAGGTACTATCGATTGGTCAAAGACATACGGGGGTGTGGCCGAAGATTACGCCAACGATTTGATCATAGATGCTGAAGGTAATTATGTGATCTCCGGAACTACTAAAAGTTTTGGAGGCGGTGGTTCAGATTGCTACTTGCTAAAAGTGAAAAATAACGGAGATCTCTTGTGGGCGAATACTTACGGTGGAGTTGATGATGAGGTGAACTGGGGACTTACTCAAACTACTAACGGCTGGTATACCTTTGTGGGACAAACAAAGAGTTATGGTTCCGGTGGTATTGACATGTTTTTAGTGAGAACGGATCTGGATGGTTTGAATAATAGCTCCTGCGATAATAGCGATTCAGCAACTACTGTGTCTAGCCCCACGACAAATTCTATGGGAGGTTATTGGTTGACCTCAGGCGTAACAACTACAGATTCTTCAATGGTCATGACTAACAGTTCACTGTCGCCATCAATAGTTTGTTTTGGTTGCGATTCTCTGTTACCCGGTTATACATTCCATAGAACATCATTCCAGGTAATTTTTATCGACCTGTCATCAGGAGGTTTTGTTGTTAAATGGGATTTTGGTGACGGCGATACTTCATCTCTGCAAAATCCTACTCATACTTATGCGACGTCCGGAACCTATAAAGTTTGTTTAACAATAGGTAACTCCTGTGGCATTGATTCATTTTGTGGAAATATTACTGTTGGAACCGGTCTTTCTATACTGGAACTAGGTTCATCCGGCAGTATAATTAAAGTGGACATTGCTCCAAATCCATTCGAACATTATGCCAAATTTTCTGTTCAACTTGATCAGAAGTCAATACAAGAAACTTCATTTGCACTGTATGATGTGCTTGGGAATCAGGTAATGTCAAAGGACAGGTTGTCCGCGAATAACTTCTTCGTATATAAGGATGTCCTGCCAAGTGGCATCTATTTTTATCTATTTACCCACCAACAACGTATTATAGGTACCGGAAAACTGATTATACAATAGATAAATGAATCTTGCCAGATACATATTATTCATTCTGCTCCTTTGTTGCATAAGCCTTGCTCATGGTCAGAATTGGTTTGAAAGGACTTACGGTGACACGTTAAGTGAATGGTCGTATGACGTCCAGGAAACTTCTGACAGCGGATTTATTATAACCGGGTACACGAGTAGTTTCGGTGCTGGAGGCTTTGATGCCTACCTTATTAAAACTGATAAAAAAGGAGATACACTCTGGACAAAGACATATGGGGGCACCAGCCAGGACTTTGGTTATGCGGTCAGGCAGACCAAGGATGGTGGTTATATTTTTGCAGGCATGTCTAATAGCGTTGGGCTTGGTAACAATGATATTTGGTTGGTGAAAACGGATGCAAATGGAGATACCATGTGGACCAGTGTTTTTGGCGGAACTAGTTTTGATAGAGGATACGCTGTTCAGCAGACTAAAGACGGTGGTTATATTGTTGTGGGCACCACTATGAGTTTTGGGGCGGGTATGGCAGATGTCTATATAATTAAAACAGACTCTTTCGGAGATTCAACCTGGTCGAGAGTGTACGGAGGTAGTAACGCCGACCATGCATACGCTGTTATTCAAACTCTGGATAATGGTTATCTGGTCGTCGGAAGTACAAAATCTTTTGGATCATTTCAGGAAAATGTCTACATGCTAAAACTAAAGCCGAACGGTGATCTTCTTTGGACAAAAGCATACGGCGGGGTAGGTATCGATATTGCATATGATGTATTGCAGACAACGGATAGCGGTTTTGTGATCGCGGGTGGAACCAGAAGTTTTGCCGCTGGAGCCGGCACGGAAGATTTTTACTTGTTAAAGACCAAGGTAAACGGCGATAGTCTGTGGCATGGCGTTTTTTCAGGCACGATGGATGAGACTGCAAAAGGATTGGTTGTAAATCCGGACGGCTCATTCCTTATGGTGGGATACACCAATAGTTATGGAGCAGGAGATTACGATCTGTACCTGGTGAAAGCAGACACTGGAGGAAATCTCCTATGGGGCAGAACTTATGGTGGAACAGCGTTCGATCAGGGGGCGGCTATGGATATGACTTATGATAATGGTATTATCATGTCGGGATGGACAAAAAGTATTGGTGCCGGGGCTAATGATTTTTATTTGGTAAGAACAAATGATTTTGGTTGCCTGGTGGCACCTACTATTACCCACAGCAATGACACGACAGTTTGTGCCGGAAATCCGGTACAGCTAAATGCAACCGGCGGAGTGAGTTATAATTGGTCTCCTTCTTTGGGACTGACTAATGATACGATTCCAAATCCCATCGCAACGCCGCCATATACGGTCAAATATAATATCATTGTTTCGGATTCGCTAAGCTGCGGTGCTCAGGGATATGTTACAGTTAGTGTAATTCCTTTCCCGGTTAGCAATTTCGGATATGTGGATTCTTTTATGAATGTTTCTTTTACCGATTCTTCCATTGTCGTTAACACCTGGCATTGGGATTTTGGTGACGGGGATACCTCCATCCTTCAGAACCCCAATCATACTTATCTTTCCATGGGCGTTTATAATGTATGTCTCATCGTAACCAGTCCATGCGGAGTCGATACATTTTGTGATTCTGTTTCTGCACAATGCCTGGCACCTATAGCAAACTTCTATTGGATCAATGAAGCATATTTGGATGTAGACTTTAGCGACACATCCATACAGGCCACGAGCTGGCACTGGGATTTCGGAGATGGAGATACTTCAAATTTGGAAAAACCATCTCATACATATTTGGTAAATGGCACCTACTATGTATGCCTGATTGTCACTAATCCATGCGGTTCTGATACTTTTTGTGATTGGCTGACCGTTTTCTGTAATTTTCCGGAAGCGGGATTTACGATAAACGATAGCTCGCTCACGGTTGCCTTTACCGACACATCCAATTATGTGGACAGCTGGTTTTGGGATTTTGGTGATGGTAAGACTTCTACGTTACAGAATCCAATTCATGTATATACTGTAAACGGCAAGTATGATATTTGTCTGATTGCCACCAATCCTTGCGGTTCAGATACGTTCTGTGATTCGGCATCCATCGTGTGCACATTTCCAAAGTCCAACTTTTCTTCATCTGATTTATTTCTCCAGGTAACTTTCGTAGATGCTTCTACTTCCACTGTACAATGGTTCTGGGATTTTGGAGACGGCAACTCCGCCAACCTGCAGAGTCCTGTGCATACGTACTTCAATTCAGGTACATATAATGTTTGTCTGGATGCGACAAATAATTGCGGAACGGATCAATTTTGTGATAATATAACGATTGTTATAAATAATATAGATGAGGTTATGCGGGAGAATAAGTTGATCAGTATTTCGCCAAATCCATTTAGCGAACAAACGCATATTTTACTTTTAGATCCTAACATTACAATTGGGGCTTCGCTTCAGATTGAGGTCTATAATATTTATGGCAAGAAAGTTAGGGAGGAAATCATATCAGGTAAAGGATTACTATTTGAAAGTGACATTTTACAGGACGGAATCTATTTCTATAGAATTCTGAACGACAGTCAATATATTGGTTCAGGAAAAATGATAATTCAAAGATAATCAGGTGAAACAAGGATTCATATACTGTTTGCTAATGTTAATGCTGATAGCTGAAGTGAATGGGCAAATACCCTTTCAGCGGGTATATGGTGGAAGTGGTTTTGATAACTCAGCAGATTTTAAACAGACATCTGACAGCGGTTATATATTGCTAGGACATACGCTCAGCTTCGGCGCAGGAAGTAATGACATTTACATTGTTAAAACAGACCAGGCAGGTGATACTATTTGGACCAGGGTATATGGTGGTGCCAGCGCAGATGTGGGGGCCTCGGTAATTCAAACCAGTGACGGTGGATACCTGATCGCCGGAACTACTTTTAGTTTTGCGCTTGGGATATTGGGTGACATGTTTCTGATCAAAACAAATTCCATGGGGGATACTACCTGGACCCGGACGTATGGTGACAACCTCGATGAATCTGCAAATTCAGTTATTCAAACATCAGATGGCAACTATGTTCTTTGTGGTAGCACGGAAAATTTTGGAGCAGGATCTTATGATGTTTCTTTACTCAAAATAGATGTAAACGGAGATACAATTTGGACTAAAACTTATGGAAGGGCTGGAGTCGATAATGGAGTAGTGATTAGAGAAACCAGCGACGGAGGCCTGATCATCGCGGGATCTATGGACAGTCTTGGCTTAGGAAACTACGATGCACTTCTCATAAGGACTGACCAAAATGGAGATACACTGTGGACCAAAACCTATGCCGGACCGGTGGATGAATATTTTAACGATGTTCAGGAAACCAGTGATGGAGGATTTATTTGCGTGGGAGTTACGGACAGCTATGGAGCGGGGTCTTTGGATTATTATGTTGTACGAACGGACTCCCTTGGCGATACTTTATGGACCAAATGCTATGGAAGTTCGAATATTGATTTTCTCAACTCCGTTATTGAAACCCCTGACAATGGATTCTTATTGGCAGGTCACACTAACGGTCACGGTTCCGGGATATTTGATATTTACCTGATCAAGATTAATAACGTCGGCGATACATTGTGGAGCAAGGTATATGGAGGAACTCAAAACGAAAATGTTCAGACTATTATTAATGATGTAGTGGGGGGCTATACGATGTTTGGTCACACCAGGAGCGCAGGTGCCGGATTCAGTGACTTTTACTTGATCCATTCAGATGTAAATGGTGACAATCAGACGGGCTGTAATTTTTCCTCAACGATAACTAAGATAAACGGAACTTCGCTGACCATAGGAGGCGGATTGGATGTTGGCTATGGCATAACCATAACGGATACATTTGCGACAGCGAGTATAGGATCGCCGGCATTGGATTCAGTAATATGTTCGGGTTGCTTTACGCTAACCGGAGGATATATATATACCGTAAGCCTGTATACTGGCTCGTTTGATTACATCGGAAAAGGAGCCAATACATTACATTGGGATTTTGGGGATGGTGACACTTCCATCGTGAATAGTCCTCAGCATACCTATGCCGGAAATGGATCTTACAACGTGTGTCTCACAGTTACCAACCCTTGTACTACGGTGGTGGTCTGTAAGACGGTAGTAGTTAACTGCGTGCTTTCTATCTCAAAATTTGGTTTTGCAGATTCCTCACTAACTGTAACCTTCACCGACTCCTCCTCTAACGCAAGTACCTGGTTCTGGGACTTTGACGATACGAAGATTTCGTTGCTTCAATATCCAACACATACATTTACTGCTTCAGGCACTTATAATGTTTGTTTAATTACTTCCAATCTCTGTGGATTTGATACGAGTTGCCAATTGGTAACAGTGATATGCATGCTGCCCGTTGCGGATTTTTCTTATAATGACGTTGGTTTCATCGTGAATTTTTCTGATTCTTCAGATGAGACTTTGAGCTGGATGTGGGATTTTGGGGATAGTATTACGTCTAACATGCAGAGCCCCGTGCATGTATATTCCGGAAGCGGAAATTATGACGTATGTCTGATAGTAACCAATAATTGTGGTAAGGATACCTTGTGCAAAACAATTACTATCTGCACTCCTCCCACAGCAAATTTTGGTTATATCACATCAGGGCGAAAAGTCACTTTCTCTAACCTCACCTCCGACATCGATTCTTTAAGCTGGGACTTTGGGGATGGAAATACAGATACATCTCAAAATCCGGTTCATACCTACGCATCGAACGACGATTATGTGGTTTGTTTGACTGTGTATAATATCTGTAATGCGGACACACAATGCGATACCATCACGGTTTTCTTCAATTCGGTGATGGAACCTTTGACTGAACCCGCGATTCTGATCTATCCTAATCCTTTTATTACCGAGTTGACTATAGAAATTACCAATCTGCCTCAAATAAAGAGTGAGGAGGTTTATTTTACGATGTACAACCTGGTGGGTAAGGCAATGAAGACAATTAAATTGGAGAGCGATCTGGAAAAAATAACATTGAACGACCTGCCCCCGGGATTCTATTTCTACAAGATTTCAAATCTTAACGGTGTAGTACACTCCGGCAAACTGATTAAGGAATAATTTGTTCAAAGTTCAAAGTTGAGTCCCCTCCTAAAAGTCATTTTTCGCCACGAAAGCACTAAATCACAAAAGAATACAAAGTATAAATAATTAAATATCAATCATTTGTGAAATTTTGTGTTTTCGTGTTTTTGTGGCATGATCTATTCTTACACTTTTCGGAGTGGACTCAAAGTTCAAGGTTCAAAGAAAGATGTTCACAAATTCCCGCCAACTGTTTCCTGGATAATGGACCTCACCCATTGAACATTGAACTTTAAACATTCAACATTGCCAGCCGTAGGCTGGTCCACCTCTGGTGGAAACAAGTCCCTCGTGCATAACTCATAAGAATTACCTGTTTATTCCAATTCACGTTTTTCCTATATTTGTGGTTAGATGCGCATCGGGATTATATTCGGAGGTCCCTCCCGTGAACGAGAGATCTCATTTGCAGGTGGCAGGACGGTTTATGATAATCTCAATAAGTCCCTGTTCGATCCTGTGCCTATCTTTGTCGATTCCCATCTTAACTTTATCGAATTAGATTGGCCTCATGTGTATAAAGGCAGCATTCGTGACTTTTATCCACCGGTCATGGAAGGGATAGAATCCGATCCCGAATTTCAACTATATGTCGAAAGCCTGGGCGTTCTGTCTGAAGAAGTCCAGGAACAAATGATTCAGAAAGTTGGCAAAAGGATTATTGCAAGCGAACTTAAAAATCACATGGATTTTGCTTTTCTAGCCTTGCACGGGCCTTTTGGAGAGGATGGTAAGGTGCAAAAAATACTGGAAGATCAGGGATTATTATATTCCGGCTCCGGCATAAAACCTTCTGAAATAGGTATCGATAAGGCTTATCAAAAGGAATTATTGGAATCTGCGAATTTCTACAATCCGGATTCAAGTATTATCGAACGTGCTCAATGGCTTCAGGCGGGTGAAACAAATAAGTTATTTGATCAAATTAAGAAAGATGTCGGTATTCCGTTCGTAGTGAAACCTGCTACTCAAGGTTCTTCGGTGGGAGTGTCGATAGTCAATAAGGATGACATTAATTTATTTGACAAAGCCATGAACAGGGCGTTTTTTGTATATAGTTTAAGTGCAAATGAGTGGTCACAACTATCAGATAATCAACAAGTTAAGTTTATAAAGGAGATAAGTGATCTTAAAGAAGGAGTGGGTATTCCAATATCCATATCCATCGGAGATCAATCAGAAACTTCAGAAAAGACATTTTATCATCCAAGGAATCTTCATGAGTTTATAATTTCCCATTTTGGTATTTCTGGTGAAACACTCTTGTTGGAATCGATTGAAGTAGAGGAAAAGGTGATTGCTGAACGTTTTATTGAAGGAAAAGAATTCTCTTGTATCGTGATCCAGGATGAGAGTGGCGTCGGGGTGGCCTTACCACCAACGGAAATAATAAAAGGCGGGGAGGTATTTGATTACAGATCTAAATATTTACCGGGATTGTCCCGTAAAGTGACTCCAATTGATCTCCCGGAAGAATCTATTGAACGTATTCGAACTGAATGTGAAAAGTTATTTTCAGAGTTTAAATTCAATGTCTATGCGCGGATTGACGGCTTCTTTGTTGAGGATGATGATCAATCCTATGTGTACCTGAACGATCCCAATACGACCAGCGGAATGCTGCCTTCTTCTTTTTTCTTTCATCAGGCAGCAGAGATTGGGTTAAACCCTTCCCAATTCCTCACCTACATCATACGAACTTCCATTAGCGAAAGGATCAGGACCAACGATCTCTATGCTAATTCAAAAGCCGTACTGGACGAACTGGATAATCAAATAAAAAAATCAAAAGGCACAGATGACGATAAAATCAAAATTGCTGTTCTGTTAGGCGGATATTCTACCGAACGTCATATCTCAGTTGATAGTGGCCGGAACATATACGAGAAACTGGCGGCTTCATCAAAATATAAACCTACTCCTGTATTTCTCACTTTGAAAGATCCTGCTGCAAAGGAGGCCATTCTGGCTGAGGGTGATTTGCAACAACGTACAGAGCTGTTCCAGCTCCCGATTAATTTATTATTGAAAGATAACGCGGATGATATCCGGGACAAGTTATATCATCAGGAATTTCCTGAAATTGTGGCTAAGATTCGAAGCCGCTTAGAGGGGTTAACTTCAAAATATGCCTACTCCAGTCAGATTTTCCAACCTGTGAAAATTGAATATGCACAACTGGTTAAGAATTTTGATGCGGTGTACATTGCACTTCATGGCCGGCCGGGAGAGGATGGTACCATACAGCAGGAATTCGAGAGATTGGATATTCCATACAACGGATCGGGGGTTGAAAGCTCTCAGATTACAATAGATAAACATGAAACCAATATTCTGCTTACCAAACATGGTTTCAAGAGCCTTAAACAGGTAATTTCCGGGAGGACAGAATGGGGAGCGGACAGGAAGCACTTGATCAGTGAAATAGACCGGGAGATTAGCTATCCATACATTGCCAAACCGGTCGACGAGGGATGTAGCTCGGCGGTTAAAAAAATTGAGGATATTAAAGGATTAGAAGCGTATGCCGACATCGCGTTTAGGCCGGATGAAAAAATACCGGTGCTGCCGGCTGAACTTTTGAACCTAAAGCCTAAGGAGGAGTTTCCATCTATGGAAAGATTTTTGATAGAAGAGTTGGTGATCAAGGGGGATGCAAATTCGGTCATTGAAATTACTGGTGGGTTGAAAACAAGTTTTGGGCCAGGAAATGAACTTATTTATGAAGTATTCGAACTGTCAGAAGCCATTTCAAACTCAGCAATTCTCTCATTGGAAGAAAAATTTCTCGCCGGTGAAGGCCAAAATATCACGCCGGTTAGATTTAGTGATGACATAAAAGAAAATGAAGGTATATCCAAGGAAGTCCGTAAAAAACTGGAAGAGGTAGCCCGGATATTTAATTTAGAAGGGTACGCCAGGATTGATGCATTTGTAAAAATATATCGGGACAAGAATAATGTGATATTGAATATTGAAACGATTATACTTGAAGTTAATTCACTACCCGGCATGACACCTGCCACAGTGATTTTTCACCAGGCAGCGCTGCAAGGCTATAAACCCTACGATTTTATAGATGGTATAATAGAATACGGTGTTCAGAGACATAAAATCGGTAAAGCCACATCCTAACTGAACCTGTGTATAACTGGGTGCCTTAGACTAAATAATTAACTATTTTTGGGCAAAATGTTGAGATTCTTCATCAGTAAAGTGTTTTTTATTAATGTGATTGCGATTGGAATAGTGATCAGCATTGGCATTTGGGTAACACTCAGAGTGCTGAACACGTATACCATGCATGGGCAAAGCATTATTGTACCGGATCTAAAAGGATTGATCGTGGAAGAGATTGGGCCATTGCTGGAGAATAGAAAAATTCAATACCAGATTGTAGATTCTAGTTTTGATAAAAATCTGGCTCCTCATGCTATAATAGAACAAGATCCTAAAGCCTTGACTAAGGTAAAAGAGAATAGAACAATATATCTTTCAATAAACCTATCAACTATTCCTAAAATTCCCATGCCTGACGTGAGAACCTTATCTTTGCGAAGCGCAATAACCCAATTAGAGATAAAAGGCCTGAAAAGAGGCGAGCTCAAGTACGTACTATCTCAGTATGAAAATGTGGTTATAGATCAAAAATATAATGGCCGGTCAATTAAACCCGGAACTATGATCGTGAAGGGGGCGATCATAGATCTGGTTCTGGGAGAAGGAGAAAGTAAAGCAACCGTACTTGTACCAAGACTCTATGGATTGACGTTAGAACAGGCGAGAGGATCCCTGCACGCTTCTTCTTTGAACTTAGGAGCAGTGATTTTTGATAAAACAGTGGTGGATTCGACAACGGCAATCGTTTATAAACAAAAACCAGCATCAGGAAAAAAGAGCGAACTTCGCATGGGTAGGTCGGTGGATCTGTTCTTTACAAAGCCGGCACCTATTGGCACCAAGGAAGCAACCTCTGAACCCCCAATTAAGAGAACAACTAAGGATGAGAAAATTAAGTAAGTACGTTCAAATATTGGTATTCATTTTGATTCCGGTATGCGGCAGTTTTGCCCAGGAGAAATTGGAAGCACTGGAGATGAATACCTCCCTGTATTACAAATATGGACATTTGCAAAAGGAGTCATTAAGAGGAACGGACACAAATCTTATCTATGTGATCGATACAGTTGAGATGCCATTCTATGATGACTTTTCAACCAATAAACTCTTAAACTACAATTACCCCGATAGCTTTCTTTATGATGTATTCTGGGCCGGGAAATGCATTGATCTCAATCCAAAGAACACTATTAACTATAGCTATATGCTAGACACATCGTGGACGTACTTTCTTCGCCCCGACACTACCTTGGATTCTATTGCAAAAGCACCCATCGAATTAGTGAAATTTGACGACTCATCGGATTGTGCGAATTCTTCAGGCACTTTAACCGTTTGGCCAACCTACACTAATGGACATAAGATTGATACTCCGTTCATATTAGTTGGAGATACCTTTGTAAAACCCGATACATCGATCACCGTGGCAACCAAGACTCATGTCGCGGCCGATACAAACTCCCTATGGCTTGATAATTTTGCATTTGTAAATCGAACATACGCGGATGATGCACCTTCAATAGGGGTGGCGACCATGGATGGGATAGATGAACTTGGTTTACCCTATAATTCAACCTTGCTCAGTTATGGATTAGCTGATGCCCTGACCTCCAAACCAATTAATATTTTACCGGATGATTCCAAGATATTTCTGAGCTTCTTCTACCAACCTCAAGGCTTAGGAAGTGAACCCGAACCCGTAGATTCATTAATTGTACAATTCAAGCGAATTGACGAGTCTTGGTCCACGGTCTGGGCAATGGCCGGCGCACCTAACCAACCGTTCGTACAAGTGGTGCTTGAAGTAGATTCAATTTATTGGTTTCCCGGATTTCAATTCAGATTTCGAAACTATGCAACCCTCTCAGGAAATAATGATCATTGGCATATCGATTATGTCAGGTTACTGCCGAATAGAGATATTAATGATAAGGTAGTACCTGATTTTGCTATAACAAGTATCCCCAATACCTTGCTTTCCAATTATTTTAGAATGCCTTGGGAACAATTTATATTAAACAACCCCGGCGAATTAATTAATGGTGAGGTATTCAGTGCTTGTAATCATCACGGCCCGCCGAATATAGCCGGCGGCTATAATTTTAAAGCGACCCATCTGCAATCTGCTACTATTTTGGATATTCCTTCCAGTCCGGCACCGGCTTTCAATGCCCTTCCATCTGGTATTTGCCTCACAGCACCTGAAAATGCTGCCGTGCCGCATACTATGTACACAGTTCCGAATTCATTTACGGGAGATACAGTAGTGCTTAGGAATGAATACTGGATCAATAACATAACTCCCAAAAAGGATATTATAACTACCAATGATACTGTCTATTTCGATCAAATATTTTCAAATTATTATTCTTATGATGATGGAACCGCGGAGTTAGCTTATTTGCTGGTTGGAACAAATGCACGATTGGCCTATGAATTTGATGTGAACACAGCAGACACCATCACTTCTATCGCGATTCATTTTCCATATTTGAATCTTAACATAACCAATAACCTCTATTCACTTGCGATTTGGGATAAGAATAAAGATGACACATCCCTGGTTTATGAAAAGGTATTTCAAAAACCCAATTATATTGATTCTCTCAATGGATTCTATCATTATAAAATCGATTCCTTGATTATAGTATCCGGCAAGTTCTATATCGGTTGGATACAAACAACCTTGAATACGCCGATGATAGTGGGTTTTGATGTGAATGATGATGCTTCGGGAAAACTATGGTATAACATCGGTAGCAGCGGGTGGGTAAAATCTTCTTTAACAGGTGCTGTTATGATCAGGCCCGTTTTTGCAAAAGCTTCTTCACTCATTTCGAGTAATCCGCCGACAATTACTTCAAATACCCGGTTCAATATTTATCCTAATCCTGCCAGGCATGTCTTAAATATTGAGGTGGAAAATCTTAACCGGTCCACTTTAGAAATGGAAATGGTAGATATGCTGGGCAGACAAGTATATTCCAATAAGTTGAATTCTGCCGGAACCACCCGAATTGATCTGAAAGGATTTCATTCGGGCATTTACCTGATTCGCCTGTATGATAACGAATCAGGTACTATAATTACGAAGAAGTTCATTCTTGCCGAATAATTCAATCATGGATAAAGAAGTGGTGCTGATCGATGGAGTTTGCGTTTTGTGTAACCGTTTAGCTCATTTCATCATTAAAAGAGATAAGGCCAAGAAGTTCTTATTTATCCCTTTCCAAACCCGTTCAGGAAAAAAATATCTTGAAGAGTACCGCATCTCAACAGAAAATCCGGATTTCCTTATTGTTATATCCGGCAAGGATTATTTTGTTCGCTCCACAGCCGTCTTAAAAATATTTAGAAAGATGCCCGGATTCTGGCCGGTATTTTACCCACTCATTTTTATACCAAGAGTGATACGCGATTATTTTTATAAATTAATAGCCAGGAATAGATATAATTGGTTTGGCAAGTATCCAAGCTGTCCTATACCTGCGGGGGAACTTAAAGAGCATATATTAGTTGATTAAAATAGCAACAGCAACAGCAGGAGCAACCATATACACACACTGAATGAGATTTACAGTAAAATTAAATCCAACGAAATACACATTTTTTATAGCTACTCTATCTGTCATAGTTTCGCTCTCATTTACCGCATTCTATTCCCCAAACCCCGATCCCGCTGAGATCATACGAATGTCCGAGCAGCGTGCAGTGGGCGAGTCAAGCACTGCAGAAATAACAATGAAGATCATCCGGCCGGATTGGACCCGTGAAATAACCATGAAACTCTGGTCGAAAAACACACGCTATGCGTTAATCCTTATTACCTCGCCTGCCAGGGACAAGGGAGTGGCATTTCTAAAGAGAGACAAGGAAGTATGGAATTGGCAACCTACCATCGACAGGGTTATTAAACTGCCTCCTTCCATGATGATGCAATCGTGGATGGGTTCCGATTTTACCAATGATGACCTGGTTAGGGAATCCTCATTGATCACCGATTATACCTATAAGTTTTTGGGTGATTCAACTCTTGAAGATCGATCCTGTTATAAAATTGAACTCATCCCAAAAGAAGATGCCGCTGTGGTTTGGGGCAAGCTTATGATGTGGATCGACAAAACAGATTATTTGCAGTTAAGAACTGAGTTTTATGACGAAGATGGTTACCTTGTTAATATAATGAAGGCATCATCAATAAAGGAACTGGGAGGGCGATTACTACCTTCACGTATGAAGATGATACCTGTTGATGACAAAGGCCAAAAAACAGTTATCGAGTATAAATG
>JACZTA010000086.1 GCA_022573915.1 Bacteroidota bacterium
TAGCTGAATCTCCTTTACTTGAGGGTTTACTCTACGTTGGTACAGATGATGGATTAATAAACGTGACCGAAGATGGTGGAACAACATGGCGTAAAATTGAAGTTGGAGATTTACCGGATGTACCAAAGACAGCTTTTGTAAATGATATAAAAGCTGATCTGTTTGATGTTAGTACTTTTTTCGTTGCACTTGATAACCATAAATATGGTGATCTTGATCCTCATCTTTTTCAGAAACCCTTTACGGACCTTTCCTTTAAATGAGTCACACATACTATCGCCTGCAGATGGAAAAGTAGTTGTTATAGAAGAGGTGGAGGAAACCGAGTATTTCAACGACAAGAGGCGGGTGATCTCTATTTTCATGTCACCGTTGAATGTTCATTCCAACCGGTATCCGATCGGCGGTGAAACCAAGTACGTGAAATATCATAAAGGCAAATACCTCGTTGCATGGCATCCCAAATCCTCTCTTGAGAATGAGCGAAACACGGTTGTTGTCAAAAACGAAAACTTCGAGATCTTATTCAGGCAGATAGCGGGTTGGATGGCTCGCCGGATCATCAGTTATGCCAGGGTAGGCGAGAAGGCTGAACAAAGTCAGGACATGGGATTTATACGGTTTGGCTCCAGAGTAGATATTTACTTGCCGTTAAGTGTGCGAGTGAGAGTGAGTTTGGGAGATCAGGTTAGGGGCGGGATGACGGTGATTGCAAAGTGAATGAAGCTTGGGTAGGCTATTTGAAGTTTTTACCCAACGCTGGTTTAAGTATTTCTTCATATTTATCAGTTTCATTCCGTTCTAGGATAGTCCACTTTTTTACCTTGTCCTTAATTGTTATTCTCAAAAAGTTGACCAATATTTTATTTCTAACCAATTCAATAATAAAATCATCATCAAAATCTAATTTTGTCCATTTATATTTAGATGTTAAATACTTCAAAGGTTTCGATTTCAATCTATCAAAATGTCCTTCAGATTTACCTGTTAGCGATGTCAATGCACCATGCTTAATTGTTGCCATTACATTAAGTCTTATTAAATAAATGGATGTTTCAGTTATGGCTAATAGCCCTAAACTTTTTTTCAACATAAACGGTCCTAAAATGCTTGTTCTTTCCATTTAATAAATGCTATGGTAAATGTTAAACGTCCAATTTTTTCATTATGGAAGTAACCAAAATCTCCAACCTCCCCAACGCCTAGAATAATTTTCACTGAAAGTGAGAAGTTCATTGGATAACGGAAGCTCATTTTTTAAAGCAAATTTGTCATAATAATTCTTGGTTTTGAACTCTACAAGTTCTTTGCTTTCCAAGTCGTACATGAGGTATGAATTATTGTAGATGTAAAACCAGCTATCTAAATTTCCAACCAGCTTATCATTCTCGACCCTGAACATTGTCATCTCAATTTTTTTATTATCGCTGGTTTTAATCTCCTCTAAATATCCATATTCTGTCCAATTAACGTTTTCAACTCTCATTCCATGTCCTATCGGGATTCTCGGTCCGTCACCAAGACCGTGATCACCCCAATAAGTGAACATGAAAGTGAATAGTCCAACTGATATTAATAGTGCGTTGATAAACCAGAATCTTTTTTTCTTTTCAGTCACTCGTTTGAACCAACTATCTGGATTTGCATTTCCAATTTTTGAAAAAATGAGTAATACGATTGCAGCATAGATACTTGCAAGAATTGCAATTTTAATAACTTCGAAACCAAAATGCATTGCTACTTCCATAGTTCAATTATTGTCGTGTGGTTCATTCTACTCTAGAAATTGTAGTTCGTAAGATCATTTTCCTTCTAACCAATGGCACTAATTTGATAAGGCGAGTTTTACGAAGTTTTCCGAAAATATATTTTTTTGTAGGCCAAGTTTCAAGAATACTATAAAATTTTCGTCTAGCTTCTTTAGATTTGATTTCAGAACGAACCCTAAAATAGAAGTGTAGCTCGGCCAAAGCCGAGCAAAATACCCAAACGCCCATAGCAATAAATGTACCTAAAAATACCTTCATTCAACTCATTGAGAGGTTCGTAGTCGCACTCGCGCATGGCAGGGCGACAGACTACGAACAGTTAGGATCGGGTGTATTATCATAAGGTTCTTAAACATTAGATGGAGCAAAAGCTCGATTACATCCATTATTACAGGGTCAGAGCAGGACTTGTAAGCAAACCCCAAGATTATTTATATAGCAGCGCTTCTGACTACTCGCGCGAAAAGGGCATGATTAAATTAGGTTTTTCGATTAAGGTTGTAGGTAAAAGCAATCTTCTAATTCATCCGTAGCGTTGTTGGAAATAACATTTTTGGAGTAATCAGGTGTAATATTTGAGGTCCGTAGTCGCACTCGCGCATGGCAGGGCGACAGACTACGAACAGTTAGGGTGAATAACATAAGGAATAAGATTGTTCATAGAATCTTCGCTTGTGTAAGAGAAAATAGATTGTATCAAAAAAATTATAAAAATAATTTGGAGTTGGTATAGAAATCGGATAGGTGGATTTGTAAGCAAACCTCAAGATTATTTATATAGCAGCGCTTCTGACTATTCAGGAGAAAAAGGCATGGTTGACATGACCTTCTCGGATTAATGTGATAGATAAAAGTTCGCTTTTTATTCATCCGTAGCGTGGATGGTACGGATAGGTGGGGGACCTAAGTCTCAATATTTTTAATTATACCAGCGATTTTCTTAAAAATCCTTGGAGGCTTATCATAAGTGAACCTTCCAAGGTCTGTAGATTCTCCATTATTAATAATTATTAGATGTCCCGTGCAATGATCTGAAGTTATTGTTCTTTTGGTTCTATCCTTACTCTTAATGCCTTTTAATTTATCAATTTGCTTATTTAACTTTTTAATTGTCTTTTCATCTATTTCAATTTTTACATCATTACTAAATGAAGAGTGCCTGAAATAGGTATTTTCAGTTATTTCTATTATACTTATACCACCTAAGCATCCTATAATATATCTGAGGGTATCGATTTGTAGCGAACAATTTTCTTCTATATGATAAGCCGTTCCTTGACGTAATAACATAAAACACACACTAAGGGTGGAGATAATTAAGTATCTCATAGAAATATATTTTGCTTCATACTTTTTCAACACCAATACATGAAAGATATAAATTTTAGCACTTCATATCTATAAAGAACTATACTTCTCAGTTGTCTTATTACTCTTTTTGTTTAATATTATCAACATTTTGTTCAAAAAAGGTTTCATTATTTTCTTGATTCACCTGAACATTGTCCTTTTCCACATATACCCCATCCCGAACTCCCTCGTCATTGAAGTATTCAATTTTTAAATTATTAGGGTCAAAATTTGATTCCTGCGCTTGCAAGGAATTTGAAAAGATTAATATTCCCAATACCATCGCGAAATAAAATGCTGTTATTTTCATTGTTTCATACTTTTAATACTGCTGCCGGAACTTGTAAAAAACGTTTCCATCCCGCCAGAGTAGTTTTAATTTTTAATTGATTTTGATACCTGGTCATCATTACTATTTTGTCAAAATGTAAGCTAAAAGTCTCATTTGTCTGTAATGTGTTGCACCACGATGGTTGTGTGAGACTACCGACATTAAAATTAAAGATATATACAGGTAATATAATACTAAATTTGGTTCATGGGCGTGCAGCGAATATACTTTATGGCTGGGAGTAGAAAGCCTGTAGCCGCACGCGCTAAATCCTTGCTCTAGACGGATAGATGTGGTATCAGTTAGTCATTTTAAGCGGGCATCATTTTAATATCAAAAGTCCCCGATTTATTTCCACTAGCGTCCTCATTTAGTATGATTATTCTCTCCTCAGCATCTTTGTCAGATGCCCAGGGATCGGAGTCAAGAAAGGGGTCACCCTGGAAATACAGTTGTGTCACCAGTTCTTCATGTCCGTTTGCTGTAATTTTGAAATGAATATGACCGGGTCTGTAGGTACCTCCATTTAGGTAGCGACCGGGTACGATTGTTAAAAATTCATACTTTCCATCTGTGTCAGAATGTACAATTCCCCTGAATTCAAAGTCGTCCGTTGAAGTATCATATTCGCCTGAATCGTCTGCATGCCATATCTCAACCTTAGCATTATTCAATGGTGTCTCGCAATCTTCTCCGTATATAGTCCCGTTAATTTTTAATTCTGTTCCTTTCTGATTATTTGCATTCAAATCTGTTCTTGACGGCGCATTTTCGCGGTAAAACGGACCTAAAATATCATCTGAGGTAGTACATTTCTTTAATCTTCTATTATCCCCACAAGCTGCTACTCCCAATATTGGAATCGCTGCTATTAAAGTCAATAATTTTGTTACAAATGCTCTTCTGGAATCAGGCATAATTTCTTATTCGTGTGATTACGTCATTTTAAACGAAATATTCTCAAGTTTATTTTTCAAATTACCATGGTAGGTCTATGTTCATTCATGCTCATAAACAATTTCGTATTTAATGCCCTCCAGATCCTTAAAAAAAAGAGCATAGTAATGAGGACCATGTTGAGGATATAGTTTTGGTTCGTCTACTATGATGGCGCCAATTTCTTTTATCTCAGAATAAAGTCGATCAACCTCATCGCGCGATTCTGCTTTAAATGCAAGATGATGTAACGCACCCGGTTTCCTTCTATGTATGGTATCATCTTTAAATTCTTTCCTTGGAGAATTTATAGCAAACGTAAATAATGGATGGACATATTCGACTACTGAAAAATCATGTTCCGGCACTTCACCGGTTGATTTGTTGTTAAGATCAAATCCTAATATAGGCAGAAACTTATCATAAAAAGGTTCTGCAACCTTCATGTCTTTTACGGTGATATTTATATGGTCAATAATTGGTTTCATTTATTCGATTCTCTATAGTTTAATCCTTTTGAGCTTTGCATGCGCGAAATCCTCGTTAGAAATCGGACAGTAATGGAAGAAAATATTATCGGTGCGCCTTGTTTTGTATCAACCTGATCAACAACCCTGCTAGTCGGTGGTTTTAAACACATTTACATTGTGCGCAGGATAAATCTCAGCTCGCGGTTCCGGAATACCAATCTTTTGCATTACAGGTATGAGACGGTTGACAAAACCCTCTCTCATCTTCTCTCTTGATTCGCAAATATTTATCATGTGAAGTTCACCGGATTCATCAAAACCGACAACGTGCATCATCCAACCATCAATTGCTTCAGTTTCCCATCCGACTTCTTGCCGCAGCCTTCCGTACATGTCTTTAGTAAACCCATTTCCTGTGAAGATTGCCATGATCGGCATAGTTTCACCTCCTTATTTATTAAACATTCTTAAGATTATAAAATTTTCTTTGCCTTTGTAACTTATGCATTTGTTTTTTTGTGCCTAGAGGCTCTGGCTAAAAAACGTAGGGCATTAATAGCACTTTCCTGTCAACCGAATAGTAAGTTGATTGAGAGCACTAAACTCCATAAACTACTGTCTGCCCTAAGTTTTTTAGGCTTTGTTAGCGGTTTGTGCTTTTTATTCTTTTCTGATCTATCAAGTTGTCATCTTTCTTTTTAGTCGTGCATGGGGCATTTTTGAAATTTCCTTTTCTCTTTTGTAGCTTTTGACCTTCTAAGCACATTTATTTAAAAAACCGATAAATACTATTCCACAACTTCTTAAAGTTATTCTTGATATCTTCCACTTTTAAATTTCCGTTATCCCGTCTTTTTAATTCTTCAAAAGCAGCCTTTATTTGATTTTCAGAGTATGTGGGTTTGTTGGCTATAATCCAATTAAGCTGATAGTCTGATTTTTGAGTCATGTTTTCTGAATGTTCCATAGGATTACTTTAATATTGTTTGTTCATATTCATCAATACAAACCTTCAAAAGAGACTTAACCTCTTTATTTTGATAATTCAATTCTGTAACAATCTTTTTCCCTTGATCCGATAATCTTTTGTATCCCCACAAGCACCGTCTTTTTGTCTCTTTTAGAGTATTACGTACAAAATAGAGGGGTAAATTCACCTCAAAATACGAGATGCTATCTGCATCTTTCAGAAGATCAACCCGATCTGTACCACCGGTTTCATGATGCCGTACCAAAAAAAACACCTCATCAATCATTTTTTTATCAATGTCGCAGGTTTGCATGATTTCAGCAAGAACATTAGCGCTGTTTAAGGCATGGGCGTCTTTAAATGCATCGAAATCTTTGTAATCTTGTCGCCTCACTTTCCGCTTCTCAATAGATCTTTCAATATCATGTCCTAAAGCAGCTATTTTCAGACTTTCGTTTGCATCTGGCATTAATTTCAGCAACCATTCCAACGTGTTTTTTGAATGGATGGGATCTTCAGGAACAGAAGATCCTTTAATCACCTCTTCAATTTTTTGTTTTACTAAACCAATCTTATCCATTCTTATATAAAAGTAATACCCTCCTCACATTTTCTGCATTTGTCATAAGAGCAATTAAAATAAGGATTGAAAGAGGTTGATTTACCAGCGCTCCAAGAAGTATGATGAATATTCTAACGTCACGTCCTATCCTGAAATAGTGCATTCCTGGTTTGAGTTTTTTCTGCATCAATCCATCATATTTATCTGCTGTATAACTGTTCATAAATGTTCCGATAATTGCCAAGAATCCTACAATAATGTACAGGAACCTGCCATCAATCCAATAAACATGGTAAGTCAACCCAAACAGAAGAAAAGCATCTCCATAACGATCCAAAACAGCATCAAACCATCCACCAAACTCAGAAACTTTAAACTTCAATCTGGCTATTTCACCATCACATCCATCAACAACAGATGCAATTTGAGCCAGAATCCCCCCTATAATTAAATTAAGATACCCTCCTAAAAAGAAAAATCCTGCACCTAATATCCCTAATATAAAGGCAAATATTGAAATATGATTGGGTGCAATTTTTGTGTTTAACAGCAATCTTGTTAATCGTATAGACAGAGGCCTGTTTAAATATCTTGAAACGGGCCCGTCAGAAGTCTTTTTCAAATTACAAATGAGTAGGTTTTCAGCTTTGCCAAATGCTTGCTCATCATCCACATCAATCCAGTAACTATCTTGGATATCAAATGTTTTGGCATTACCCTTACCGGAAAGTATTCTTATTGCTCCGGATAGAGAGCTGTCACCAGTGGATAAAAAACTATCTTCAATAACATGAAAAAGAACAGGAGAACAAAGGAAAATTCCTGTATCGTAAGCGTTATAATTGCTGATGTTTTTCCCAATTGCTGTTATCTTATTATCTTCTACAAGAACTTTTGTAACATCTTCAATATCAATCAATTTATTTGATCCAATATTGCGATCAACAGCAAGGATAATTTCATTCTCAGAAATTTGTTCTTTTTTCAGACCTTCCAAAATGGAATAGTCAAAAAGATGGTCTGCCATCAACAAAATAAACGGCTCTTTGATAAAGTCCCTTGCTTTGAGCACGGAAATACCGTTACCTTTTTCCCATTCTTCATTGATAACATGAGTGATATTGGTATTTGTTCTCTGGCCTAACTTATCGAGATGAAGTCTTACTTTCTCTCCTTCATAACCTGTTACAACGTAAAAGGCATTAATACCGCCTTCTTTTGCAGTTAGTATTGCACGATCAATGAGGGGTAATCCCAAAAGCGAAACAAGGGGTTTTGAATTCCCCTTGCTAGATAATCTGCTTCCACGGCCTGCTGCGATGATTAAACATTTCATCCCATTTTTTAATTCTCATTCACTGCTGAGATCAATTCTGAGGGGCTTTTAAATGATGTGCCATTTTCTCCAGCTATGAATTCCTCCGTCATCTTAGATGCCTCATCATCTGTAAATTGTTTTGGCGGGTGCTTCATAAGAAAGGCTGATGGTCCGTAAAGAATACCTCCCTGACCTCTTTCAAGGGCAAGCTTGCAGAATCTAATTGCATCAATGGATACTCCTCCCGAATTTGGAGAATCTTCAACAGACAACCGCAATTCTAAATTCATAGGTACGTCACCAAAGATTTTCCCTTCTATCCTAAGAAAACAGATCTTATTGTCTTTTTGCCAGGGTACATAATCGCTGGGGCCAATGTGGATGTTATCATCATCAAGCCTTTCTGCAAGAACGGACTGTACCGCTTCAGTTTTTGAAACCTTCTTAGAGGCAAGCCTGTCTCGGTTCAGCATATTAAGGAAGTCAGTGTTACCCCCGGTATTTAACTGATAAGTCCTTTCAATTTTAGCTCCTCTTTTATTAAAAAGATCAGCTAAAACTCTGTGCGTAATTGTTGCTCCGACCTGGGCTTTTATATCATCCCCGATTATGGGCAGGTTTTTGGCTTTAAATTTTTCTGCCCATTCAGGATTGCTGGCTATAAATACTGGCATGTTATTGATAAATGCCACGCCTGATTCAAGGGCACATTTGGCATAAAACTTTGTTGCTTCTTCTGAGCCAACCGGAAGATAATTAATTAAAATTTCAGCCCCTGATTCTTGTAATGCATTAATAATATCTTCTTTCGATGCTTCTTGTTCATCGCTTATAACGAAGGTCTGATCATCGTCATAATTCTTCATGTGGTCGGAAAAACCATCCAGAATTCTTCCCATTTTTACGGTAACTCCCGCTTTGGGTACATCTTTACAAAAAACAGTAGTACAATTAGGCAATTCGAAAATAGCCTCAGATATATCTTTGCCTACTTTTCTTTTATCAATATCGAAAGCAGCAACCACTTCAATATCACCAGGCATATAACCTCCTATATCCCAATGCATCAATCCTATTGCATCTTTAGCATTTTTGTTTTTGTAATATTCAATTCCTTGAACTAATGAACTGGCACAGTTTCCAATGCCGATAATTGCAATCTTAATTTTTTTCATATAATGTCTAAATTATAAGTGATTCTGATTTCCTTACTTCAGTTAAATAGTAAAAAGGAACTTGAACCTTGAGAGTTCAAAAGACGGCAAAAGTACTAAAATTATCATGACGTTTGTTTATTGGCAAAAGCAAGTTCTCTCACAATTTTGGAATTGTGTGTTTTTCGGTGAGCATTGCAAATGTGTGTTAGCAGTCCCGACAAAAATCGGGATCAAAAATGAGAAGCGAGGCTTTTTTCTTTTTTGTCCACCGACACTTTCATGTTTGCTCTATAATCTGTCGTTATATGTCATTGTTTCTACTTGCACTGTCGTCTTTTTTGCATAACGGTTTGTGTATGAAGCGTAGTGGCGTTTAGCTACTATGATTTATACACCTTGTTGTGCTTAGTTTTATCAAAAATTTATTAACCTTTCTTAGCTTTCTTTAGTCTCCTTTCTGCTTTTTTTTCTTTTGGAGTTTTAAGAGCTTCTTTTTTAACGTTTTTCTTTGCGTCTTTACCTTTTCCCATGATATTATCTATTAAATGTTATTAATTTCTCTATTCTACGTGCGTGCCTATTAATTCTGATGTGAAATTCCATTTTTAGAAAATCTTAATTTAAATTAAGTACAACTAGTTTATATGAGTAATATACAATAACATCCAAATACGTTGGATATGTTCACTTTCGATCGTACTAGGTTTAAAATACCTCCGACTGTTCGGTACAGAATTTATCAAACCACTCGTATTTTATGCTCGAACTTATAACCATGTTCATCCGCCAGTTCGGCTAACACCGGTTTGTATATCTCTTCTATTGTTGGCTTCAAAACACCTTTTAATTTTATCGTGCCTTCCAATATCATTCTCGAACCAATGGCTGCCGGAAGTGAAACTGCTCTTGCCATGGCAGAATGTCCGAATGGCCTTCCCTCTACTTTCATGGTCGCCATTCTTTTTTCCACCCGGTTATCGAATTCTACGATTGTTTCGGTATGAATAATGATCATGTCCTTTTCGTGATCCTGATAAGCCATTTTATCTTCCATCAAACCCAATAGCACGTCTGCGTTGGAGCCCTTGCTGAGTGGAATTAGCTCATCATCAAAAAGCCCAAGCCACTTTATTTGCTTTATAATGTCGGACGAGATCTTCAGGTTGAGTTTATCAGCCACTTCCTGCCTGATGTCCGCATCTCCATTTACTCCAATAAGGGATGCTGTAAATTGGCTATAGGTTACACCTTGCAGGTCATGGTTTTCTTCGTCATTCAGCAAATTGAGGTCTTTCAAACTTTGCATCGAGTTGCAGTAACCGGGATGCCGTAACAGTCCCCGATAAAAATCAGAGATACCCTCCAGGCCATAATCAACAAGATAATTAGTACTGTCCCTGTTAGGGTAAGTCTCAAAGGTTCCCAATCCCTCCATATCTACCAACCAACTATTTTCAAATAAATCCTCGCCAGATACTTCTATTTTTTTTCCGTCTTTTATATAAACAGCCGGGGTTTGAGCAGCTTTCAACAACCCCCGTGGACTCCATGAGAATTTGTAACCATATGGATTATTATTGTGCTCAAATGAAGGAATCCCCGAACCGTAAGATTTGAAAGATATTATCTTACCACCTTCCAGTTTTACTTCATTTATCATTTGCATAGCTCCCATATGATCAATGCCCGGATCTTCTCCCATCTCGTTCAAAATAAGGATGCCCTCCTTTTTAGCTTCTTCATCCAATGCATGCATCTCAGCACTGATATACGAAGTAGTGACCATGTTTATTCCGTGTTTCAAGCATGCCTTTGCCACAACAATATGCATACTTGGCGGTAGCATACTCACCACCAGATCAACATCCTTGACCATACCATCCAGTTTTTCGTAAGGGGGCGCAGCAGTCCATAAAACTCTTTTACCGAGTGCTCTTCCTGCGATGATCAATCCTGAATGGTTATTATCTCTACTGGCAACCAGTACTTCGTATTTACATTTATCAATAAAATAATCGACCAAGGGCTTAACCACATACCCGGTTCCTAATACTAAAACTCGTTTCATAACAACTCTATATTAAATTTCTCCCAGTATAATAAAAAATGGCCCCTTATTCTGCTTTCATGCATTTAATAAGGGGCCAAAAACATGTTTTATTTAAGACTCTGAAGGCTTATTAAATCCCCAGGTTAAAACCTCATCAAAAAACTGTTTGTAGCTTCTAGATTTATTTCCTGTGATGGTTTCAACATCATCCGTTGTAAAATCACCCCATCCTTCGCTGTAGGCTTTAGAATAATCTGCCATTACTTTGGCGCCCCATTCACCCCATCCCATGTCTAAGATCGCTTTTCGAACGTCTTCATACGTAACCGGAACATAGGTAACCTCTTTTTTAATTCCCTCTCCAATAATTTTTGCAATTTCGGAAAAGGAAATTGAATCAGGACCGGTGGGAGTATAGATCTTACTATCATGACCACCTTCCAATAGTATTTTAACGCAACAATCGGCAATATCACGGACATCAATCATTCCCAATTTACCTTCACCCATTCCCAGATACATGTTGCCCTCGCTCATAATTGAGTCAACAGACATAAAAGTATTTTGCATAAAAAAATGAGGTCTTAGGATTGTGTATGTCAGACCCGAGGCTATCACAGCTTCATCAGTTTCAAAATGAAATTTACCATTTTCAGTTGGCGCATCGGCAGCTGCTCCTATAGCTGAACACCTCAAAAAGAAAGGAGAACCGGATTTTTTTGCTGCTTCAATAATATTTGCTGCCTGAGAAACTGCGTCCGGATTTGGAGGAGTAATGGAAAGGACGGCATCAACTCCTTCAGCGGCAGAATTTAAAGCATCCTGATCTGAATATTCGCCTTCAATAATTTCTGCTCCTGCTTCTTTTATTTTTTCGGCTTTTGATGCATCATGAACAAAGGCTTTTACCGTAGCTCCCTGCTTAATTAATTCCGGAATGACTAAACCGGCTATGTTTCCAGTGGCACCGGTTACTAATATGGTTTTACTCATAATATTTTTTGTTTAATGATAATCTATGTCAAAATATTTCCATGTAAAATTAGGTAATTCTTTGCCGATATCCCTTAAAATTAGGTACAGATTCTCCTGATTTCTCTATTTTGGTATTGGTTAGTAAGCTCAACCAGATATAATAATTTAGAATTTACGTTCAACCTGCACTAAGCCTGCATTTTTTAACAATAATTATTTGCTCAAAGCAGTTCTAATGGTTATATTTGGTGCATATTAATTAACAGTGGTCCGTAAAAAGGAACTACAAATCTATTGGTTATGAAAAAATTAATTCTTTTAGTTACGGTTTTAGCATTTGTAATGGTAAACATCGCTGGTGCTCAAACAGCAGATAAGAAAAAAGTTGATACGAAGGATGCTAAACAAATGACAGTTGTCAAATCTGATGGCCCTGTGGTAGTTCCGGTTATTAAGGATGGTAAGGTTGTTACAACCAGTTCAAAAGGCAAAACCTATAAGCGCGGTTGCTGTGCAGGTAAAACTGCCAAGAGTGGCTGTGGTTATAATAAATCAACCTCTACTGCAAGTCATAGCAGTGGCTGTGTAGGTAAAAACCCTAGTAAATGTGGTCATGGTACGAAGGTTACCAAAACTACCCCAACAAAGACTAATACAGGTACCTAATAGATTTAGTTCAAATCTTTTGATGAGCCCCGGTATGGAAACGTATCGGGGCTTTATTTTGCCTCAATGACGGAACCGAGTTATTAGATTGCTGTTCGAATTCAGTTTTTTGCAAGTTGCAAATTGCAAGTTGCAAATTGCAATTTGAAATTTGCAAATTTCAAAGCATCCTGGGAGTGATTCCTCTGATCATAGTATGAAAGATATTTCCTAAAGCACTATTTATCTGGATGTATAGTCATTTTGTTTGGCTGTCACAATTGACTTGGCAATAATATTTGTTAGGTATTTATTTTCGTCCCTTACTTTATTTAGCTCTAAACTAATTTGTGGTTTATCATTAATTGCATCGATCAAGTCAAGCCAGTAATTTGTTTCTCGTAACTCTTTGAGCACGGTTTGTAATTTGTAAATAAAATCTCGCCTGCTTGTTGCGGCACAGGCTTCTTGATAGTTCGCACCTGGAGAAGTACCTGATCGAACCACTTGCTTGATTATTACGCTGTCGACATTGAATTGACTTAGTTTTTTCGTCAGATCAATTATGGTTACTGAAAAATGTAATAGTCTTTTTGATAAATCAGAAGGGTTCATATTTTTGAAAGTTGCAAATTTCAAAGCGCTCCGACAAACACAAATGAGCAATTGTCTTATACAGCGTGAGGTATGGAAGCGTGTCGGGGTATTTTTTTGCGTCATTAGTGTTTCAGTAAAAGTTGAGGCGCCAGATCTACAAATTAACATAGCGGAAAAATTCCCCTCGATAGAGGATATCTGACGCCCGATTAGCGAGGTTTGATTTGATTTCGGATTTTCCCTTACACTCTAATTTGAACATTTAGTATTCAACATTGAGTCCCCTCCTAAAAGTCATTTTTCGCCACGAAAGCACTAAATCACAAAAGAACACAAAATATAAATAATTAAATATCAATCATTTTTGAAATTTTGTGTTTTCGTGTTTTTGTGGCATGATCTATTCTTAAACTTTTCGGAGTGGACTCGACATTCAACATTTGCCTAAGGAAGTAAGACTGTTGGCATACCGGTCTGGCAGCGGCTCTTTAAACTGAATATC
>JACZTA010000312.1 GCA_022573915.1 Bacteroidota bacterium
AGCTAAATATTACTCAATTCGAAGGGAAATACATTGAGGATGCGGGAATGCTAAAAATGGATTTCCTTGGTTTAACTACACTGAGTATTATTAAGGATACAGTCAAAGATATTAAACGGCGGCATGATGTTGAGATCGATATTAACGAGATTCCACTGGATGATGCAAAGACATTCGAGTTATATCAGGCAGGTGATACCATTGGTACATTTCAGTTCGAGTCAGATGGCATGCGTGCCTATCTTAAAGAATTAAAACCTACCGATATAGAAGACCTTATCGCCATGAACGCCCTGTATCGCCCGGGGCCAATGAGTATGATACCCGAGTTTATTGATCGAAAATATGGCAGGAAAAAGATAGAATATGCACATGAGTCTTTGATTCCCATTTTGGAAAATACTTATGGTATTATGGTCTATCAGGAACAGATCATGCAAACAGCTCAGATAATGGGTGGATTTACATTAGGTGCTGCCGACATCCTGAGAAGAGCGATGGGAAAGAAGAAGCTGGACGTAATGCAGGAGCAAAAAGAAATATTTGTTAAAGGAGCCAGGGAGAAGAACATTGACCAAAAGGTTGCGGAAGAGGTGTTTGGACTCATGGAGCGGTTCGCAGAATATGGATTTAACAGATCGCACTCAACTGCTTATTCGATCCTTGCTTTTCACACTGCTTATCTAAAGGCTCATTATCCCGCTGAATATATGGCGGCGGTGCTTACTCATAACATGAGCAATCTGAAAAAGATCGATTTCTATTTGAATTCAGTCAGGAAGATGGGTCTTGAAGTACTGGGACCTGATATCAATGAGAGTTATCCTAGTTTTACGGTAAACCAAACGGGAGCCATCCGTTTTGGACTGGCGGCAGTCAAGGGAGTCGGTCAGAAGGCAATGGATGAGATCGTGACCGAGCGGGATAAAAATGGCAGCTACCGGAATCTTTTCGAGCTAACTAAAAGATTAAATATAAAGTTGGTTAATAAGAGATGCTTTGAATCGCTCGTCTACGCAGGTGCGCTCGACTGCTTCAAAAAATTACACCGGGCGCAGTATTTTTATAAAGGAAACAATGAAGATAAAAACCTGATAGAGATTGCCATCAAATTTGCAAGCGCGCTTCAAGCAAAATTCAATCCGGATCAACATACATTGTTTGGGAAAGCGGAGATGCCTGAAATCAGGGAACCGGACATATATGACTGTGAACCTTGGTCGGAAATGGAGCTTTTGAAAAATGAAAAGGAGGTGACAGGCATATACCTTTCCGGGCATCCCCTGGATAGATTCAAGATTGAAATAGACAATTTCTGCTCATGTAAAGTATCAGATCTCGAACATTTTAAAAACAAAGACGTAGAGATAGCAGGAATGATATCCGGTGTGCGTATCGGAACAGATAAATATGGTAAGCAATACGCATTCTTTACAATTGAAGACTATTCCGGCAAATTTAATTTGTCATTATTTTCCGAAGGTTATCTCAAAATGCGCCATTTCCTGGTAGATGGGGAAACTATATTTATCAAAGGTAGAATGCAAATGCGTAATAATTTTGATGATAGGATCGAGCTGCGGATTAAGTCGATGATGTTGTTAAATGAAGTCCTGGACAAGGAAATTAGATTTATAAACATCCATATTCCTTTATCAGATATCTCGGATGAGCTGATGAATGACCTGAATAAGATAATTGAAGAGCATCCGGGAAAATGCGAATTGAAGATCAAAGTATTTGATCAGGCCGAAAACATCTCGGTTATGTTACCCTCGCAAAATGTCAAACTTCATGTCGACAGGGAACTCATCAAAAGTTTGGAAAGTGTGAATGGCTTGAAAATAAATCTAAATTGATAAATAAAGAATTTCCATTCATGCCCTTGCTTCAAGACTCTCGGATTAGTTTCAAATCAATGAGTTGCCGATACAGCAGTCTTGGACCTTTAAGTTATGGAACTTTGAAGCCAGTTCTTTGTTTACCTCATACGATTGATTAAATTTGCATAGAAGTAAAACAAGTTAAACTTAAGACCATGTCAACAGAATTTACAGATACTAATTTCGATGAGAAAGTATTACAAGAAGAGAAACCGGTAGTGGTGGATTTTTGGGCAGAGTGGTGTGGCCCGTGCAGGGTAGTCGGACCTATCATAGATGAACTTGGAGATGATTATGATGGTAAAATAGTAATCGGAAAACTAGACGTGGACCATAATCCGGAAATATCCATGAAATACGGAATCAGAAGCATACCTACTGTCCTTTTCTTTAAAGGTGGTGAAATAGTTGATCGCCATGTCGGTTCAGCTCCTAAAGCCCTGTATCAGCAAAAGCTCGAATCACTGCTCGATAATTAACAGGATCCGTGATTTGTATTTCAATATTGAAACGGTTTTGATTTAATCCCGCCTAGAAGATCCTGATAAGAAATTACGCCGGTTAGTCGTTAAGAAAAGAGTTAGATTGGCACGTTTTTGTCAGATAAGTTTATCATTATTTTATTCTCACATCTGATTAACTTTTAGATGAGCCCCTTACTGCGTTTACAGGATATTTATCAGTTCGACAACCTCGAGTTTATTGCTAAACAGGTGGTGGAAGGGTTTATTGTGGGTATGCATAAAAGCCCTTTGCATGGATTTTCTGTAGAGTTTGCCGAACATCGCCTGTATAACCCTGGCGAGGATGTTAGAAATATCGACTGGAAAGTCTTTGCTCGTACAGAGCGCTTGTATGTTAAACGCTATGAGGAGGAGACCAACCTCAGATGTCAATTAGTGATAGATAATTCCTCTTCCATGTTCTATCCTGAAAAGAACATGAATAAGTTATTGTTTGCCACATACGCTGCTGCATCATTGATGCATATTTTCAAAAAGCAAAGAGATGCGGTTGGCTTGAGTATCTTTTCTGACCACCTCGAAACGCACATCGGTGCAAAATCATCATTGGTACATCATCGTTATCTGCTTAACATCCTGGAAAATCTATTAACCAGTACAGAGAAAAATAAAGTAACCTCCACAGCCACTTGCTTACACCAGATAGCAGAAAGTGTTCATAAAAGGTCACTCGTAGTTGTATTGAGTGATATGTTGCAAAATACGGGGGAACCGGAGGAGATAGTTTCGGCGCTCCAACATCTAAAACATAATAAACATGAGGTGATCCTCTTTCACATCATAGACGAAGGTAAGGAACTGGAATTCGATTTTGAGAACAGGCCTTATGTCTTTGTGGACTTGGAGACCGGAGAAAAAATTAAATTGCAAGCTAACCAGGTGAAAGATCATTACACCAGGATGGCCAAGGATTATAAGAAGCAATTGATGCTTAAATGTGCTCAATACAGCATCGACTTCGTTCCGGTAGATATCAACAAAGACTTCAGTCAGATTCTTATACCTTATCTTGTGAAACGAAC
>JACZTA010000313.1 GCA_022573915.1 Bacteroidota bacterium
ATGCTTACCCTGAGGGAGTATCAGAGGCTGAATTGAACGGTTTTAGTGACAAGGAGCTTCCGAAGAAATTTAGCACCGATGAATATCAAATACTTTTGGTAGCCGATAAGTACCAGACCGGGTACGACCAGCCATTACTGCATACCATGTATGTCGACAAGAAACTCTCTGGAGTAAAGGCGGTGCAAACACTATCAAGACTTAATCGAATGTGCCCAGGCAAGGAAGATACATTCGTTTTGGACTTCACAAATGACACAGAGGATATTTACAATTCATTCCAACCTTATTATGAGCTTACGACTGTCGAAGAGACTTCTGATCCCAATTATCTATATGACCTCAAAAATGAAATTGAGAAGGCGCAAGTAATTTGGCCTACTGAAGTAGATAGCTTTTGCAATGTCTATTTCAAATCGAGTGAGGTACTGAACCACAAAGACCAAGGGAAGTTGAATGCGCACATTGATCCCGCTGTAGAACGATACAAGCAACTGAGAGAGGAAGGAGAGGATGATGTTATAAATGAAGATGTTTCTCAAGAAGATTTCAAAAACACTTTGCTAACATTCACCAGGTTGTACGCCTTTTTGGGTCAGATTATGCCATTCTATGACATGGAATTGGAGAAGCTATTTACGTATAGTCGCTTCCTTTTGAAGAAACTGCCAAAGAAATCACAAAGTGAACGCTTCCGATTGGGCGATGAGGTTGCGCTGGAATATTACAGGCTTCAGCGAATCAAGGAAGAAGATATAGCCCTTGAACCAGAAGGCGAATATGGTCTTGACGGAAAGAGTGAGGCAGGAATTAGATTAGACAAAAAAGAAAAGGTTGCACTCTCCGAAATCATTGATGTCCTAAACAAGAGGTTTGGAACCGAGTTTAATGAGGCTGACAAGCTGTTCTTCGACCAAATTGAGCAGGAAATGGTGGACGATGAAAAGCTATCAGAGCAAGCCCAATCGAATACCATAGCCAATTTCAAGTTTGGTTTTGACGATGTATTCATGGAGAAACTAATTGACCGCATGGAGCAGAACCAAGACATCTTTGGAAAAATCATGGATGATAAAGAATTTGGGGCGTTGGTTAAGGGTTACATGCTGAAGAAGGTCTATAAGAGGTTGAGAAAGGAGCAGGAGTCATAATTGCTACCAAATGATCTCAAGCTGGCGTGGGAATATGACAACATTGCACTAATTACCCTTTGTAGTGAATGCCATGGATCATACCACACGTCTGCAAATATCCCAATCTTACGGATAAAGGACCAAGCCTCAGGTGAAGCAGAAGTAATCAATAAAGCGTTCCTCAACCGTGAAGTATCCCAAATCATGGGAGACTTATCTCCAGGAGAAGAATTTATCGATAGCGATAATAGCAGGGGCACTTGGGATGAAATTTAACGACGTTGGCCGGATCCTTGCCGGTTATGAGAAGAAGATCGATTATATTAAGCTCATCGCCATTGCTGAGCTGTTAGCAATGACACCTGGAGAACTTATCGATATGGCCTACCTCCGTAGGCGAGGTTATTTTCTTCGAGGATGGTTAGGATGCAAAATGCAACTTTCCAGAAAATGGATAGATGATTTTATGGAAGGAAAAAGATTAAAGTGGTGGGATGAGGTTAAACAGCATGTTTACAATGTTAGCTCAAAATAAATTTAAGGAGACTTAACATTATTTTGATCCATCCTTCTCGTTCAATCTTACCATCAATATTCCTCAAAATTCACTAAATTTAATGTCCGCGATTGCATTAATCGGACGTTTCTACTCTAACTTAGTACCGATAATATCTGTGACAAATCGAGAGATCAATCTTCATCGGAATTTCCAGCAAGGATATTGATTGTAGGAATAGCTAAGATGAACAGCAATGTCATTAGTGCGAGTTGAACGGATTTGCAAACAGCAATAATAACTTAATGATGTATCTATGGAACTTAAAAAAATCTATTTCGATGCTTTTAAAAGTTTACTCAACAAAGAACTAATAATAACTGAAGGATGTGTTGGATTTGTAGGTATTAATGAATCAGGGAAATCAAATATTCTTGAGGCCATAAATGTGTTAGGAAGCGCAAGGCGGTTACAACTTAGTGATACCCCCAAGATGGAGAAGGATAATAATCCTTCAATTAGGTATGAATTCGCGTTAAACGCGACGGAAAGAACAAAAGTTATCACAGCGATGCAGCACTGGGTGGAAGAAAATGGGCTTGTTAAAAAAGCTCTTAAGAGTTCAACATTTAGCGTCACCTATCATGTAGAATATAACAAAATAAACGAAGAGGAAGAGCGATATTATGAATTGAGTGAATTTAATTTCAACAAAGACTGTCTCGTACTCCGTAAAGACAAAAAAAATGAATCATACAAAATAAAAGATGGGGATATTTTTGTGCCGATAAACCAAGCTATAATAATATCAAAAACAACTTTCGAGAAAAATAAGGAGCACTTTGAGAATTGTATTGCGTTAGAAAAATTGAATGACGAAATTAACACTAAAGAACTCGAGATAAAAGAAATTGCTGAATCAGAAGGGGAAGAAGTAGAAAAAGAAACAACGGAAGTGGTTGAAAGTTCTGAGGACCCAAAACCCTCCACTGATCCAGGATCCAAGAAAACTATCGAATTAACAGCAAGAAGAGGAGAAATAGGGCGCCTTCGAAAAGCTAAAATCGAATTAGAAGACAAAGTCGGTGATTTCGATTCGCAAAGTTTAATCAAATTATACCAAAAACTTTTTAGTGAATCTGAAAGCAATATCACAAGTTTACAGGCTGAGGTGGAGACTGTTACGAGTAAAGTCGCGCAACTTGTAGGAATTGAGTCAAGGGATGATGCACAAAACTCTGAACTAACTACAAATCAAGAGTTATTAAAAACATCAAATAAACAGATTCAGGCAGAAAAAAAGAAGAACAAGGACTACGAAAAATTACTCAATATTTTAAATGAACCATTATCCGACAAGTATACTGATGATTCAGCAGAGTTAAATAAGCACATACCGAGTGAAGTAATTAACATACTTACTCCAAAAAGACCTGAAAGCATGGGGAATAAGCTTTGCTTGACATATAATCCATTTAGTACAATAACTCCGAGAACGCCGCTAAGTATGTAAATAATAATTGCCCAAACTACTTTTTTGTTCTCAACTTCTTGTATGATAAAATATATTGACATCACAAGTAGCACTGGTGCAGTCAAAAACGCAATATGAGGTTCTACTATTTTGATAATGACTTTGAGTAGGGGCAGTAAAATAATAGTTAGCATAAATGCTACTATCCCTCCAACAACAGTCAGTTTCAAGGCTTCGTAACCTTCTCCCTCAGCAAGCATCTTGTGGCCCGGCAAAACTACCAATGCTGTAGATGATTCAGGAGCC
>JACZTA010000087.1:0-8045 GCA_022573915.1 Bacteroidota bacterium
CAATGGCATGTGTTTTTGCCACATGGGTGAGAGAAGCTGATAAAGGAATTGATGGAAGTCCTTTTTTCTTCCTATAATCATTTATCTGCCGGTACAGTTTTAATTCTTCCGCTGTGATACAATGGTATTCTACGCTATCCTCGTTAGTATTTGAATCGGGATCCCTTGGTTCGGTATTGGATGGAAAGATAAAAAGGGATATCAGAATAAAAGAAATTAAATATTGCATAGGATATATTTATAGCGTGTCGGGTAATTATACAACAAATACTGTACCTCTTTTATTGCTTGGAATCAAGATATATGAAAAGGGAATCGACAATTTTTGCAGAGTCCTTCAGGCCAAAATCCGTATTAGCCATTATAAAGTGAACTGCCTTGATCTTTAATTTCTTGTTATAAAGTTTTTCAAGTTCAGACCTTACTACCTGGTTGTCAAGCAGATCGGTTAGTATCTTCTTCTGAGCTGAGGAGAGTTTCTTGGCCATATTGGTTATGTCAGAAGCTCCTTGGCATTTTCTATAGCAACACTACTTGGCTGATCTCCGCCAAGCATCTTGGCGATCTCCACAATTCTTTCCTCACCTTCTATTAGCTTAATTCTGGTGTAGGTGCGTTGATCTGATAACTCTTTATAAACATAGTAATGCTTCTCACCTAAGCTGGCAAGATGAGGAGAATGAGTGATGCAAACTACCTGGTGATTTTTGGAGAGGCCCTCAAGAACTTTACCTACTTTAATAGCAATCTCACCTGATATACCGGTGTCTATCTCATCAAATATGATCGTTGGTAATTTTACTAAACCGGTGATAAGCGATTTTATAGAAAGCATTAACCGGGAGAGTTCACCGCCGGACGCGATCTTATGGATTTCCAGATAGGTCTTTCCTTTGTCTGGTGAGAAGAGAAAATGCATTCGATCAATGCCGGTGGCACCCATTTCATTTTCATCGATCTTATGTTCGACTTCGATCATTCCGTAGGTCATACCAACCTCTTTAATCAGCTCGTTAACCGCCTTTTTAAATATTGGTACTTGTGATTTCCTATTTCCTGAAATTTCCTTTGCTAATTTTAAAAGAGCAGTTTTTTGAGCTTCAGAATCGTGCTCCAGTTTTTCAATCTCTTCACTCAAGCTCGAAAACGAACTCAATTCAGCTTCAATTTTCTCCTTTAGGCTTAATAGATCAGCTATTGAGTTTACACGGTGTTTCTTCTCCAACCCGTAGATGGTATTTAACCTCGCCTCAATATCTTCAGCCCTTTGTTCATCCAGCATGGTGTTGGCCTCTATCTTTTCCATTTCTTCGCTTATGTCCTTAAGTTCTACAGCTGATGAGTCAATTCGTTCATAAAGCTTGGCGATCTCCGGATGTTTGGATTTAATTGACCCCAGCGATTGGGTGATGGAAGATAAAATATTGTAAACACTAATCTCATTCTGCATCAACTGGCTGTTAACCTCATTAATGGTCTTTTTTATTTCCTCAGCATTAGTAAGGATATTAAATTCGTCTTCGAGTGTCTCTTGCTCGTGTTCATCCAGATTTGATTCGTTTAACTCATTGAACTGAAACTGAAGATAATCGCTTTCGGAGGTGGCATTCTCATTTTTCCCGATAAGTATTTGGAGCGATTCCAGCGTTTCCTTATATGTTTTATAGTGATTCTGATAGCTCTGTAACAAAGCCTGGTGTTGGGCAAACGCGTCAATTACACTGAGATGAAAAGAAGATTCACTCAACTGCAGCGATTGATGCTGACTGTGAATATCCACTAGCTGATCACCTAATTCTTTTAAGGTTGCCAGATTAACCGGAGTGTCATTAATGAAAGCCCTGGACTTACCTTGCTGGTTAATCTCTCTTCTAACGATTGTAATATCCTCATAGTCCAGGTTATTTATTTGAAAAAAATCTAAAAATGGTTTCCTGTTGTCTAAACCGGTCTGCCGAGAAATATCGAAATGCCCTTCTACAATACATTTTTGTTCCTTGTCATATAGGACTTTTGTATCTGCTCTTTCACCTAATATGAATGATAATGCGCCAACAAGTATGGATTTCCCTGCTCCGGTTTCGCCGGTAATAATCGTAAGCTGATCGGAGAGGTCCAACTCCACAGCATCTATGATGGCATAATTTCTAACTATTAATCTTGACAACATACGGGTCTGGAAAACTTGAGCTATACTTAGGTGAGAATAAAATACTTAATTGCTTAAGGCAAGTATAAAGATAATAATTATTAGTTCAGGATCTTCTTGTATTTGGCGGTGTTCGAAGCATCCATTTTAGAAAGTAATTGGATGGCTTTCGTCTTCTCGGCAGGGGGTGCTTTGGAAAAAATATTGGCAAGCTCATCTGATTTTGCGGCGAAAAACACGGTCATTATCATCAAACTTGGGTAGTCTTGATAGATGACCATAAGTGAAGTTAAACTCTCCATGATCACAATTCTTCCCTGGCCCAGATCACTGTACATAATATCAAGGCCCAGCCTGTGATATTTGTATAAAACTTCGCGTAGCGCTTCGTAATTCGGGTTCAGGAAATTTTCTATCAACCAAAACCTGTTCCTCGTATCCTCATGTGATTTCCAACCGGAATTACTTGAGCTTTGTGCATTATTGACAATGTTCTGAGCTTTTAAAAAATAAGCGTTACCACCCTTCATTGAAAAGCTATCATAATCGATACCGATGATGATGTAAGCGTAATAGGCTAATAGGGAGGTAAGGTTGTTCAGATAGACATTTTCCTGAAACAGCAATTGTTCATATTGAGTATATTCAAAATCCCATTTTCTATCGATCCAATTGAAGGTTACTGAGTTATAATCACTATTAAAGACCGGACGACTTGCCTGTATAGTAACATCCGCATGAAAAGCGGTAATGGAAAGTTCCTTGGTAATATTTATTACAAAGACGACATCAATCTTCTCACTTGGTTTGAAATTATCCGTTGTCCACTTTGTGTTGCTGAGAAAATCCTTGATCGACGTTTCCAGCGTTATAAATACACCAGGGTCCACAGTTTGCTGACCTGCAGTATTCACAACTTCAACAGTTACATTAAATTCTTGCGAATATAGTTTTACAGTTGCAAGCAAGGTGATGAGACCTATAGCCGTAATTATTTTGAACCATATATTTAGCTTGTTACGCATTCGGCAAATTTATCAACTTAATCGGAAGCGATTGTAATTATTTTTTCCACAATATCCTTAGCCACTTCCTTCTTTGATTTTAACTCAAAACGTTGGATATCATTGTTTATGTCGATGAAGGTAACTTTATTAGTGTCGTGTTGAAATCCTGCATTTTCATCATTCAAGGAATTTAGTACGATAAAGTCTAGATTTTTCTTACTCAGTTTAGCTTTAGCATTTTCGAGTTCATTATTGGTTTCAAGCGCAAACCCAACAAGGATCTGTCCTTTCTTTTTTATTTTACCAAATTCGTTAAGAATATCTATGGTTTTAGTTAACTCGATCGTGAATACCTCATCTTCTTTCTTGATCTTTTCTGATGATACTTGTGTAGGTTTGTAATCAGCAACTGCGGCGGCACAAACGGTAATATCTGATGTAGAAAAATACTCCATTCCCTTTTTATACATATCCTCACTGGTCGTCACATCCACGCGTTGAATATTCGGATTTTTAACTGTTTCATTGGATGGTCCTGTTAACAACACAACATTCGCGCCATTTTCGGCAAGAACTTCGGCAATGGAAAATCCCATTTTGCCGGATGAATAGTTTCCAATGAACCTGACAGGATCGATAGGTTCGTAGGTAGGACCTGCGGTTACCAGGGCCGTTTTAGTTTTCAGCAAAGCACTATCCACGATATTTATTTGACCACTTTGCTTGGTGAGTTATTTCGTACATGCTCGAGTATCATCTCAGGCTCAGCCATCCGGCCTTGACCTTCCAAACCGCTGGCTAATTCTCCTGAATCGACAGGGATGATCACATTGCCATATTCCTTGATTGTCTCAATATTTTTAACAGTGGCGGGGTGTCTGTACATATCCAGGTCCATCGCAGGAACAATAAACACCGGGCAAGTAGCAGATAAGTACACTGCAGAGAGAATGTTGTCGCATAATCCGTTGGCAAACTTGGAGAGTGTGTTAGCTGTGCAGGGGGCTATGATAAATAAATCGGCCCAGGATGAAATTTCAACGTGATTTTCCCACTCACCGGTTTCTTTGTCATAAAACTCGACGATGATCGGATTTTTTGATAAAGTTGCGAAAGTCAGCGGCGCAACAAAAGACTTGGCATCATTTGTCATCACCACTCTCACGTCAGCACCTTCTTTTACCAAAAGTCTGACAAGGTATGCAGATTTGTAAGCCGCAATGCTACCACAAACCCCAAGTAATATTTTCTTACCCTTCAGCACTTTTTTCTTCTTCTTCCTTATCAGGATTTCTGAAGTAAATCTGTCCATCCAGAAATTCCTGATATGCTAACAAATTAGGTTTTGGTAGTCTTTCGTAATATTTAGATATCTCGATCTGTTCTGCATTTTCTTGAATCTCCTCCAGGTTGTCTGTCGACATACTAAACTCCTGAAGTTTTTCTCTCAACTCCTCAGTCATCATAGCGTTAATTTGATTAGCTCTTTTACTTATGATAACAATTGATTCGTAAGGATTTCCGGAAATTTTTTCTATTTCCTCTACATTCATAGTTTGCAGCAGGGCCGAAAGCTTCGTACTCTTATTTTCAGACATTCTAGTTTAGTTTTATCAAATTCTTTGAAATAGTTTCGTAAATATTATCCGCCGCCTTCTTAAATTCTCCGTTGGGGTGCTTCATAACCAAAGTGTTATATGCCTTTATCGCGGCATCAAATCTCTCCTGTTTCTTTTCCTTCACGCTGTTCATAGCATAGCGAAAATGAGATCTAAGTATATAATATCGAATTTCTTCCTTGTTTGGTATATCCGGATATTCAACCAGCAAACCTGCTAAAGCCGTATAGGCTGCCTTAAAATAGCCTAATTCATAATACAGTTTTGCACCTGCATAATCCTTGGCTTGTATCTTATGCCTGAGCTGGTCAATATAATCGTTACATTCAGCAACTCGTTCACTTTGAGGGTACATATTTATAAATAACTGGAATGCGAGCATTGCTTTAGACGTAAATGATTGATCAAGGTTCTTGTCAGGTGACATCAAATATTGACAATAAGCGTTCATAAACTGGCACTCCTCTGCATACTCGCTATTCGAATATGTCCTGGTGAAATTTTTAAAGTGAAACGAAGCTAACAAAAAGTCATTGAGCCCATAATGGCAATAGCAATAGTAATAATAGATCTTCTCAACATTCTTCGATCCTCGTTGCACGCTTATCAATTCCTCAAATAGGGGAAGCGCTTTATAAAAATCATCCTTTTCGTAATATTCTACAGCCTTCTCATACTTGAGATCCAGATCAGTACTTTTTAGAATTTTTTGATAAGAATCGCAGGAAGAAACACAAAAGAATATCAGGCAGCCAACAAAAATGTATCCACCCCTGTTTAACATGGCCTGCAAAATTACTGAATTCATAGCAAATAAGAAAAGATTAATGATTCTTGGATATTTAGCCTTAAACGGTATATCCGGCTAATTTGATATATTTAAGGCGAACTGAACGAGATATGATTACTGAAGCATGTTGTAATCTTGCCCATTCTGCAAGAAATATCTGATTTCAGTCCATTTTTAACTTAAATCAGTTAAAAGAATAATAATTTTTGAATTACTTTTGCAACTTATCAAAAATTAATATTAACATTAGCTAAATATGGATCTTTTTGAGCAAGTAGAGCGTAATCTAGGGCCTTTAGGTGAAATGGCGGATAAGATTCACGGTTATTTTTCCTTTCCAAAATTGGAGGGGGAAATTGGAAACAGGATGATATTTCGTGGGAAGGAAAAAATTGTTTGGAGCCTGAATAACTATTTAGGATTGGCTAACCATCCTGAAGTTAGAAAGGTAGACTCGGAGGCTGCAGAGAAATGGGGTCTCGCTTACCCTATGGGTGCAAGAATGATGTCGGGGAACTCGGTTCATCATGAGGAGTTGGAAACCAAACTTTCTGAATTTGTAGGCAAAGAGGATACGATTCTTTTTAACTATGGTTATCAAGGGATGTTTTCTGCGCTTCAATCACTTATGGGCCGAAGGGATGTGATCGTATATGATTCTGAATCTCATGCTTGTATTGTGGATGGAGTTCAACTTCATCGTGGTAAACATTTTGTGGTAAAACATAATGATATTGAAAATTTCGAAGTACAAATGCAAAGAGCCAATAATCTGGTCGCCAATACGGATGGTTCAATTTTGTTTGTAACTGAAGGCGTTTTCGGAATGGGTGGTGATCAGGGCAAGTTGAAAGAGATTATTGCCTTGAAGGAAAAATATAATTTCAGATTATTGGTGGATGATGCACATGGATTTGGAACGATGGGTAATACAGGTGTTGGAACAGGTGAAGAACAAGGAGTGCAAGAGGGTATTGACATTTATTTTTCCACCTTTGCGAAATCTATGGCAAGTATCGGAGCATTTATTTCATCAGAGGAGCGTGTGATAAATTTCCTGCGCTATAATATGCGTTCGCAGATATTTGCGAAATCTCTTCCTACGACTTATGTCATTGGTAATTTAAAGAGGTTGGAATTACTTAGGGAAAGATCAGAATTAAGAGAAAAATTGTGGGATAATGTAAAAGCAGTTCAATCAGGTCTGAGAGAAAGGGGATTTGACCTTAAGAATACGACTTCGCCGATAACACCGATTTTCCTCTCAGGAACGAGAGATGAAGCCGCTAATTTGATAATCGATCTTCGGGAGAATTATAACATCTTCTGTTCAGCGGTGGTTTATCCTGTAGTTCCAAAAGATGTATTAATGCTAAGATTAATACCAACTGCTGTTCATACTAAAGAAGATATTCAGGAAACACTTGAGGCCTTTACAGCTGTATCGGAAAAATTAAAGTCCGGAAAGTACAGGGCACAGAAATTCGTAGGAGCGTAAGCTTGAAATTGTTTCAAAAATTTATGAGCCATTGCTTAGTTGCATTGGCTTTTATTTTTATATTTAATGTTCATATGCGGTAATGTCACGAGTTTTGAAGGATATTGAAAAATTAAAGACCTTAGTAAAGGATGCTAATTCAGACGTCCAACGTTTTTACGGAAAAGGTAATAAGTCTGCAGGGGTGAGAGTACGAAAAGCTATGCAGGAGGTAAAGATCCTGGCCCAGAGCATACGAAACGATATTGCTAAGACAAATCAAAAACGACTCTGAGATTAACTCAACACCGTCGGAGTCAGATCATAATCTTTTACAGCCTTCTTCAATTCACCTAATGTTTTATCACCCACAGGTACCAGCGGCAACCTAAGTTCGTTTTTACAAATATCCATCATCGAAAGAATGGCTTTGATACCGCCGGGACTACCATCCTGAAATATCAGATCTATCATCTCCAATAAATTATAGTGAATTTTTTTAGACTCCTCGGTATTTCCGGCCAGAGCGAGCCGCACCATTTCAGAGAAATCTGCAGGGAAGGCGTTAGCGATTACAGAAATTACTCCATCCATTCCAATAGAGATAAATGGGAGAGTCAGCGCATCGTCACCTGATATTACCAGGAAATCTTCAGGTTTGTTATTTAGAATGTACATACACTGATCCATGTCCCCTGAAGCTTCTTTAACCGCAATGATATTCTTAGCATCCTTTGCCAGACGAAGAGTGGTTTCACTAGTTATGTTTGTTCCGGTGCGTGAAGGCACATTATAGATAATCACCGGAAGCTCAGTCGCGTCTGCTATTTCCATATAATGCCGGTATATCCCTTCCTGAGTGGGCTTATTATAATACGGCGTCACCAGCAAGCAAGCATCCGCACCGACTTGTCTGGCACAATTTGTCAGGCTAATAGCCTCAATTGTGGAGTTAGCGCCAGTGCCAGCGATAACCGGCACCCTGCCATCGACTATTTCAACA
>JACZTA010000087.1:8055-13429 GCA_022573915.1 Bacteroidota bacterium
CCTCCCTTGCACTTGTTTCACAACAAACTCCAGTATTTTAAACTTTTCATCATGAGAAAGAGTTGGTGTCTCACCCGTTGTACCCAATGCTACAAGATATTCAACCTTATTAGCCAATAAATATTCAATTAATTTCTCCAATGCAAGAAAATCAATGGTCTTGTTTTCACCGAACGGAGTGACCATGGCTACACCTGTACCCACAAATTTCTGAAGATCAATATCACTCATCACTAACCACTTTATTTTGTATTAAATAATGTTCTAATTCTCTGAGAAAATCCTCTAAACTATTACCCGATTGTAAATCGATTAAAAAATCATTACAATATAAGTTATTGTCCAACTTAATTCCAACCCTAAACTTCGCGTTCGAAAGCGCTCCAATATACTGTAATGGTAATATCTCTTTTTTATACATATTGATCAGCAGGTCAAAGTCTTCAAGAATAAATCGTTTTGCTTCTGTCTTTGTGGGAATATTTAACCAGTTCAGGTCGCTTTTATTCATGAAATGAATATCTGAGGTGAATTTTTCTATTCCCTCGGTCTTCTTCTTGTCTACGTATCCTAAAAAGGAGATCTGCCTATTACCTGTCTTGTATTTTTTGGTCCATTCAATAATAGCAGGCAGGTCTTCAGTGTTCGATGCGTTGTATAGGATTCCAATCTTCCTGGCTTTTCGTAACTCGACAAACTGACGTTGTACAGGATTCCGCATAACCTTTTTGTTAAGCAGGTATTTATGTAAACGGAGCCTATTATTATTTAGCCAGTTCATTTTATCATTTCCAGGAACTCGTCCTCATTCAATAATTTAATTTTAAGCGCTTTGGCTTTTTCTAGTTTTGCAGGCCCCATATTGTCTCCTGCCACGATATAGTCCGTTTTACCGGTAATAGAGCTGGTAAGATTTCCGCCGTTCTCCTCAATTGTCTTTTTTAACCCACTCCGGTCAAAGTTTTTGAATACACCCGAGATCACGATATTCAACCCTGCTAATTTATCAGATTTTTTAACCGTCAAACTGTCCTTGTCGACTTTGAGCTTTACGCCATGCACGCCAAGCTTATCAATGATCTTTTTGTTTTGCAGTTGAGCAAAATACTGAGTGACATTTTTGGCAATGCTTTCACCAATTTCGTGCAATGCGGTCAGCTCTTCAACGGAAGCAGCCGCTATCTTTTCAATACTTCCGAAATGTAATGCAAGCTTTTTAGCTACGGTCTCACCAACCATTCTGATTCCCAATGCAAACAGCACTTTCTCAAACGGGATATTTTTGGAATTTTCTATTCCTTCAAGGAGCCGGTTAGCAGACTTTTCCGCCATTCTATTTAATGGCAGGATCTCCTCCTTTTTTAATTCATAGATGTCGCCGATATTTTTAACGATGCCTTGATCGTACAGCATCTCCAGAGTTTCTTTCCCGAGAGAATCAATATTCATCGCATTTCTACTGGTAAAGTGTTCCATTCGGCCTTTGATCTGGGCGGGGCACTTCCATTCATTAACGCAGTAGGTGATTGCATCAGCCTCGTTGGTTACCAGAGGTTCGTTACATTCCGGGCATCTGGAAATGAATTTTACTGGCCTGGTATTCCTCTTGCGGCTCTTTAATTCTACTCCTGTAATTTTAGGAATTATTTCACCCCCTTTTTCAACGTAAACCTCATCGTCCAGATGAATATCCAGATCCTCCATGATATTCGCATTATGAAGAGATGCCCTTTTTACAATGGTACCTCCCAATTCGACTGGCTCCAGGTTGGCAACGGGAGTAACCGCACCGGTTCTCCCTACCTGGTAGGTGACTTCAAGCAGTTTGGTGGAGATACTCTGGGGGGCATATTTATAAGCGATTGCCCATCTCGGACTTTTAGCTGTAAATCCCAACTCTTGTTGGATAGCAAAATCATTGACTTTGATCACGATGCCGTCTATATCGTATCCTAATTTGTTTCTTTTCTTCTCCCACTTTTGTATATAGTTTAGCACGGAGTTGATGTTCTTGCAAATTTCAGCATGCTCTGTTATTTGTAAACCCCATTTTTCGGCGGTCTTCAGCGCTTCCATATGAGACTTGAACGGAAGTTTATCGCCCATCACCTGATAGAGGAAGCAATCAAGAGGCCTTTTTGCAACCGTGGCGGTATCAAGCATTTTCAATGTGCCGGATGTGGTGTTTCTTGGATTCATGAATACCGGCTCACCGTCCTTTTTTCTCTGAGCATTCAGATTATCAAAACCTGAGCGATGCATGATCACCTCTCCTCTTATTTCAAATTTATCAAGGTATCCATTTCCTTTAAGATGGATAGGAATTTTCTTGATCGTCTTGGCGTTTGGAGTAACATCATCACCCGCGTTACCATCTCCCCGTGTTACTGCTTGAACCAGTGTTCCATTTCGATACGTTAAACCAATCGCAACTCCATCAAGTTTTAGTTCGCAGTAATATTCTACTGTACTTCTACCCGCCAGTTTGATCACTCGTTTATCGAAATCCAGTAATTCCTCTTCTGAATAAGTATTACCCAATGAGAGCATCGGGTATTTATGTTTTACTGTGGGAAATTCTTTTTGTAACTGACCGCCTACTTTCTGTGTAGGTGAGTCTTCACTGGCCAGATCGGGAAACCGTTTTTCCAGGTCAATCAGCTCCTGCATTAACTTGTCGAAATCCTGATCAGTCATCTCAGAATTAGCAAGCACATAGTATTGATAGTTATGATACTCCAGCAGTTTCGATAGCTCGTTGACTCTTTTGGTTGCTTGCGAAGGGGTCATAAAAAAATATGAATTCGATGAGACAAATTAATAAAATAGCGAAGAATCGACCGGTTATTTAGTCTGTTTGAGAGTGGTTTTCTTCTTTGCGTCCTTTTGTTTCTTGTCCACTTTCTTCTCTTTGCCATTACTGGGTTTGACAGGTTTAGGAGCTATCTTATAGATCCCCATATTCGAAAACTTATTGATCCTTTGATCTACCCGTTCCTCAGGATCTAGTTCCGATAACTCTGCGATGGTTGATTTTATTTTTTCTTTAAGAATGACCACCATACCATCCGGGTCTGAATGTGCACCACCTTCAGGCTCATTGATTATACCATCTACGAGTTTAAAGTCTCGCATATGTTCTGCTGTAAGTTTCAAATTTTCAGCTGCTTGTTCTTTATAATCCCAGCTCCTCCACAGAATAGAAGAGCAGGACTCAGGCGAGATTACGCTATACCAGGTGTTCTCCAGCATAAATACCCTATCACCCACACCGATGCCCAATGCGCCGCCTGATGCACCTTCACCGATGATAATACAGATCACCGGAACCTGCAGGATTGACATTTCATATATATTTCGCGCAATTGCTTCCGCTTGGCCGCGTTCCTCTGCTTCCAGTCCCGGGTATGCTCCCGGCGTATCTATGAGTGTGACAATAGGCTTATTGAACTTCTCTGCCAGTTTCATCAGCCTTAAAGCTTTTCTATACCCTTCCGGGTTCGCCATTCCAAAATTCCTGTACTGACGCATCTTGGTATTGATTCCTTTTTGATGCCCGATGAACATCACTGTTTGTCCATCCAGTAATCCAAATCCTCCGATAATAGCTTTATCATCATTAATATTTCTATCACCATGCAGTTCTGTCCACATGTCGCACATCTTCTCTATATAAAAAAGCGAATAGGGTCGGTCGGGATGACGGGAAAGCTGAACACGCTGCCAGCCTGAAAGGGAACTATATAGCTCCTTGCGTTTTTTACTGATCTTTTTCTGAAGCTTTAGCACAGCTTGGCTGGGAGGAGCACCGTTGGTGTCTTCAGGACCTTTTATCTTTTCCAGCTCTTCAACCAGTTTCTGGATCGGCTCTTCAAAATCAAGAAATACCATAAGCAAAAATATGGCCCGGAGACCATAGTAATTGAGTACAAAGTTAACGAAATAAGGAGCAATTAATCAAATAAAAAAAACAGAAGAAATGAAGGGTAAATGACCTGTTTCCTGCTGCATAACGAGTGCCTAAGTGGGTTAAGTGTCTTGATTGGTATTTGCATTGAGTGAGCTCAAATAAGAAATGATATGATCTACATCTACCTCTTCATCAGTAGGTTCATTAGAGTTGATACTACACGTAAATTTCCATATCTCCAATATCTCTTCGGCATTTATCGTGTACGGTTCATAAGCCTTATTGGTAGAATGTAAATGCAGGCTTCCATCCTCAGCGATCTTATTATAAACTTTTTTAAATACGAGCCCGTCATTCATGCTTACTACTATGTAGGTACTGCCATCATCGATTTCATCCAACGTCTCAATATACTTGGCTACAACGCACGAACCATCCTGCAGGGGAGGCATCGAATCACCTTTGATCAGGAATGCGCGGTGTTTGCCTGTAGGCATGAACGGCAGTTTCATATGTTGCAGACTCTCGATGTATTCCGGATCGCTTAATCCATTTAAATAACCGGCAGTGGCCGCGATGGTCACCACCTCTATCTGATCCTTATCATCCTCATCCACGGTGATAGGAAATAGTATCCGGTTATTATCCAGCTTCATCAGCTTCTCGGGTGGAACTTTGTTCAGATCAACCGTCACCAGGATGTCTATACTGATATGGAAATAATTGGAGATCTTTTTCAGGAGTTCAATAGGCGGTTCGTTTCTCCCAACCTCATAGGCGGCGAGCCGGTCTCTTGTGATGATTAGCTCCTTGGCCATTGCATCCTGGGTGATCTTCTTCCCGGTCCTTAAATATTTGATGTTTTCTGAAAAAATACTCATTGTGATAATTTCTCACAAAAATAGTAAATAATTTGTTACGAAACGTAGTATATTCGTTTTTGTACTTAAAAATGCTCAAAAATGTACGATCGTTCCATAATACATATAGACCTGGACAGTTTTTTTGTCTCTTGCGAGCGTCTTTTGGACCCAAGTCTGAATAATAAGCCGGTATTGGTAGGAGGAACAAGCGGGAGGGGGGTGGTAGCGGCGTGTAGTTATGAAGCACGTACCTATGGCATTCATTCTGCCATGCCGATGCGTCTGGCTCAGCAACTTTGTCCGGATGCGGTAGTCATAAAAGGCAATAGTGGGATCTACAGTAAATATTCGGATACCATTACGGAGATCATCAAAGAGCGTTCACCACTCTATGAAAAATCCTCGATCGATGAGTTTTATATAGATGTAAGTGGTATGGATAAATTCTTTAACTCCTATCAATGGGCCAAGGAATTACGGAGTACTATCATCAAAGAGACAGGGTTGCCTATTTATTTTGGACTTTCCACCAGTAAGACGGTATCCAAGATAAGTACCAATGAAGCCAAGACCAATAATTATATCAAGATAGCGCGGGGGA
>JACZTA010000088.1 GCA_022573915.1 Bacteroidota bacterium
TGGCTATCTCAATAAACTTCCAACCGATAAGATGCTGAAGACTACTCGGTTTGGTTTGATGTGAATGTGGTGTTGAACCGGCTTTCGTTGCTTGGGAATCAGTAATTATTTTGTGTAACGGCAAAACCTTGTTCGCCTCTACAGGATTCTTGCACTTGGCTAGAGTCACCTCACCGAAGTTCAAGTCTTCACACCCTGGTTCAAGTCTTCACACCCTAGTTCAAGTCTTCACACCCTGGTTCAAGTCTTCACACCCTAGTTCAAGTCTTCAGACTTGGACTCAAACACTTACTAATTACAGCTAGTCTTGATCTACAAATTCATCCATCTTGCACTAAGAAATAATACATCATTATGAGCAGAAAATATAAATTTGATAACACCAATGGCATCTATTCAATAACACCTCCACTGGTAGCAAAAGTAGATTTATTTACAAAACACAATTATTTTGAGATAATTATAGATAGTTTGAGATTCTGCCAAAAATACAAAGGATTAGTAGTTCATTCATTTTGCATTATGACCAATCACCTTCATCTAATGATCTCAAGAAATGGACCCAATATATTTGAAGACATTATGAGGGACTTTAAGAAATATACTGCTGTTCAAATAATAAAGGAGATCAAACAATCAGGCGATAGTAGAAGAGATTGGATGCTGGAGATATTTAAAAAAGCAGGAATAAACAACCCTAACAATACTCATTACCAAATTTGGCAGCAACATAATCACCCGATTGAGCTGTCAGACGATAGAATGGTGGATCAACGACTAAATTATATTCACCAAAATCCTGTAAAGGCAGGCTTTGTTGAACGGCCGGAGGAGTGGAAAAACAGTAGTGCCAGCAATTATCTGGGTTTGGGGGGTGTATTGGAGGTGGAGTTGGTATATGATAAGTTGTAGGGGTCCAAGTCTGAAGACTTGAACCAGTGAGGAAGGAAGACTTGAACCAGTGAGGAAGGAAGACTTGAACCAGGGAGGAAGGAAGACTTGCACCGTGGAGGAGGAAAAACTTCAACAGGGATTATAGTTTTTCTTCATGGCCGGAACTGGAGACCTGAATAACCATGGATAAGATGAAAAACAGCACTAGGAATAATGCGATCATCTCGCGCTTCAACCTACTCTATGCAAAGGATTACTCGGTTTGGTTTGATGTGAATGTGGTGTTGAACCGGCTTTCGTTGCTTGGGAATCAGTAAGTGTTTGAAATCCCTCCTCTGGAGTTTACGACTTTGGAGGGAATATAATCACCCCACTCCACGTTGCATATATGACCGACTTTCAATAATTTTCGTAATACTCATTAGGTAGTTCTCACATATTATTAGACTTTAAATTGAAATAATATGAATGAGATTCGATGTCGTCAAATAAGTGGCCTGCTTATTATTTTACTCCTGACAGTTTTTAACAAGCATGCAGTCCTTAGCCAAAACTCACTTTGCCTGGAGGAGAAATGGATCAATGCTGTGAGCTTTGTTCCTCCTGAAGAATGGGCTCAATATCAAACAATGGTAGAATGGAATGGTTGGCTTCATGTTGTCGTGTCTCAATTTGGTAAAAAAAAACAACTTTATAGGACAGATGGTATTAGTACCTTTCACGTTACTGAAATTCCGTTTTCTATTGGAGGAATTTCCGATATGTGTGTGTATAAGGATGAACTGTATATAGCAGGCAGTTTCAATCAAATCCAAACCATTTATGGTGCTTCAGGTATTGCCAAATGGGATGGTAAGAAGTGGAATGCTGTAGAATATAATAAAGTGGGGCTCCGTATCAATTGTCTGGAGGTATATAAAGGTGAGCTATATGCAGGCGGCCAGTTTGAACAAATTGGCTCTATCAAAACCCATAACGTTGCGAGGTACGACGGCATTTCCTGGAAACCACTAGGTAAAGGGGTGTGGGCGTTTGATAGTAACAAGGTAGTGGCAATGGAGGTTTATAAAGGAGAATTATATATAGGAGGTAATTTTATTTTTACGGACTCTATTACTTGCCAAAATATTACAAGGTGGAATGGAAAGAGATTTTCAGGCTTGGATACTGAAGTAAATGCAGGTGTGAAGATTATCAAAACGTTTGAAAATAACTTGTTTGTTTTCGGATCTGGTATTATTAGATTCGGATCTTCGCTTCCTTTGACTAACAATATTGGAATTTGGAATGGGAGTGAATGGTTTACGGGAGGGCTAACTGGTTCTGATTTTATTAAAAACCTCTGCGCCTTAGAGGTGAATGATGGAGTATTATATGGTTGTACGGGTGATGGAATTTTTGACAGCAACCTTAATGGATCACCTTCTGAAGGGTTTATTAAATTTTCAAATAAACGGTGGGAATTAGTGACTGGTATTGATAAAAGTCACAGCTACGTAATGCGTATAATATCCTATAATGACGAGCTTTATGCCAGTGGCCACATTGAAATGTCCTGCGGCCATGAATTAGGAAACCTGATCAAACTATGTCCTAAAGATGCATGTACCGAAGTATCAGGTAAAGTATTTTTAGATGCGAATAGAAACTGTATCTACGATTCATCAGAAGCAGGTGTGAGGGATCAGGTGATAACAGGAAATTCGTCGCTTGCAATTGCACTTACTGATGAAAATGGAATTTATAGCGGCTATGTGAGTTCAGGTTCTGTGTATATTCCTAATCCTGACCCGCCTCCTTACTATTCAGTTACATGTCCCTCAGACGGTTATACATTTCTGGCCACTACCAACACAATCACTGATACAATTAATTTTGGAATTACGGCTGATGGTGAATTCCGGGATCTGGTAACAACACTTACTTTGGTTAATATACCAAGGCCAGGTTTTCCCGTAAAATATCATTTAAAATATAGAAACGCCGGTACAGTAAAAATGAATGGCTCAGTAACAATGGAGCATTCGTCACATTTAGTATTAGATTCGTCAAGCCAACCCTTTGCAAGCTATAATGGATTAAAATTTGAATGGAAATTCGGTGATCTACTACCACTTGAAATACGATTAATCGAATTGTATTTTACAATTGATCCCGCTACATCATTGGGTACAGTACTTAAATCCAGCTCGATCATATTACCTATCGTTGGAGATGAAACGCCAAAGAACAACGTGAGCGAAGATGATCATGTGGTTGTAGGCTCCTGCGATCCAAATGATAAGCGAGTCAGCCCCGCAGGCACTGGTGCAAAGAATCATATACCGATAAAAACAAAAGAGCTGGAATATATCATCAGATTTCAAAACACCGGCACGGATACAGCCTTTATGGTAAAAGTGCTGGATAATATCAGCTCCAATTTAGATCTATCCAGTATTAAAACGATCGCTTCCAGTCACAAATATGTAATACGAATTGTAAAAGACAGGTGGATTGAATGGAGATTTGAGAACATACTGCTGGCAGATAGTAATAGAAATGAAGTTGAAAGCCATGGTTTTATACGGTATAGGATTCACGTGGTTGATAACATTCAAAACCCAACCGAAATTAGAAATGAAGCCGAAATCTATTTTGATTTTAACAAACCTGTAATTACAAACACTACACTCTCAACTTTTTTCAAGGAAGAAATAATTCCACCAAAACCAGATCCTAACTTAAGTGCAGTAGTGTATCCAAATCCTTTCGACCAAACAGCTACATTGCTTTTTAATCGTGTGCTGGATAATGGTACAGTTCGAATAGTGGATCTGCGGGGCAGAATTATTATTGAAATTGAATCTGTCATTTCGGATAGAATTCAAATAAAAGCAAGTCAATTGTCTGAAGCATTGTACTTGTATGAAGTCAGAGATTCCGATGGAACTGTAGTGCACGGAAAATTCAATGTGCTAAAATATCGTTAAAGACGCCTTTCCATAGCGTCCTCGCTACGGAATAAATCTCAGTTGTTAAAAAATGAAGCATAATCATTAACCGGTTTTAACATGGCAATGGAATTTGCCCCTTTGGCAGTGGTTTCATATCCATTTAACTGCAGGTATCCGATGCATTCTTTCAGTTCCTCTTTTGCTATATGTAAATGTTCAAACACTATTAGTTTAGGCTTTGTTTCTTCAATCTTGAACATCTTGATCACTTCATAATCGTAGCCTTCAGCATCAATTTGAAGTAAATCGATTTTACCAATCTCATATTTTTTCAATAAGGTTTTTGGACTGATCACAACGACTCTTTCCTCGATGATTTGTTCATCGATGTTTGTAGGAATAACGATATTATCTTTGTCAGCTTTAAATTTAACGTAACCAGATTCAAACGCTGACAGTAATACCTCTTTATCAAAAGTTCCTAACCCTGTTGCCCAACGTGCATTGCTAAATCCTATTTTATAAATAGATCTAAATCCGTCCTCCTCACCCAAAGCTGCGTTGACTAAGGTTATTTCTTTATTTTTTTTATAGACTTTGGTAAGAAATTTATCAAATACCTCCTTTTGAGGCTCTAATAGCACTCCTTTCCACTTATCCCGTTTAATAAACTTATGTATCGGGTCATTATTGATTCCATCGTTGGCTCCGATTTGAATAACTATAAAGTCCTTTTTATTTTTCTTTGAATAATCATTTAATAAATATTCAAGCGTTCCTTCTTTGGGAAAATAGAAGTATTTGTAAAACCCAATGAACAAGAAATTGTTGCTGGAGCTTAGACGAATCCTAAGGTTGTTATAAAATGCTATTAATTTTCTCTTTATCATGCTGTTCTTTTCTCTCAAATTAAAGCGCTGATCCTTAGTGTGTCATTATTTCAAGTTCGCCAGTAGATATTTCAAACTTAATAATATTTTTTCTACCCGGCTGTGCAAGTCTCAACGGTCAAGTTCATCTCGACAAATATTTTCTTTATTATTAATTACTCTATACTTCAGGTTTTTATTAATTTATAGTGTTATATAGAACAGTCTCACAAATCAATTTAAAATTAATATAACTTTGAATCCACAACGAATTCAATGGATGAATTAAAATAACTCAATTAAGACTAACGTTAATTCAAAAATGCTCATATATTATATCAAAGAGTATTTTAGTAGTTGAAATGCCAAAGATGGTATAAATGATGAGACAATTTAGCTTCTCAGTTTTAGTAGTAGTATTAATAGCTTTAAGCTTAAATTTACGCACCTCAATAAGTCAATCAATTTCTCCCTGGCAAATGCACCATGGTGGCGGACTTAAAACTTTCGGTGTCAGAATTCCAACAGCTCTAGCCATTCTCGAATATAATTATGCTGACAATATTCCATCACAAAATGATACAGGCTGGATTGCAGCTCCGGATCCGGATATCATCAATTTTAACGTATACTCTACCCTGTGTGAAGTTGCAAAATGTCGCAAGGCCGGTGAGTTTACTTTCTTCCAAACATTTGTAAATATTCCTGAAAATGTTGAGGTAAAGACATGCAGCATTAGTTTTATCGGTATTGATGATGGGGTACGCGTAACTATCTTTAACTCCTTATATCCCGATGGTGTAGTCGTTCCGGGAGGTTATATTTTTGCCGCAGAAGGAACCATCGAATATTTAGAATATTTACTTGTTGCAGGAGAATTAAACAGGATTGTAATAACTCACGTCGACGACTGTTGCTCAGGATCATTCCTGAATTCCGCATTTATTGACCTTAAGCTCTGCACTGATATATTTGTTCCTAATGCTTTCACTCCAAATGGTGACGGGATTAATGATCTCTTTTTTGTTCAAGGAATCGGTAACGGAGTGCTATCAATCCATTTATCGATTTATGATCGCTGGGGTGAAAAAGTCTTTGAGACTAACGATTTCAATGGAGTTTGGAATGGCACTTATAATGGAAAGACATTGAATCCGGGAGTATTCGTCTATTATGTGAAAGTTTATTGCGAGGGAGGTGGATCATATGAAAGGATGGGAGATATTACATTAATTAGATAGATCCCATCTCTCCGGTAGCGTCCTCGCTATTGAGTTAATCCTACCCCATTTTTCCAATATGTCCTCGCGATGACATTTTTGCTGTTTTTACTAAAATGAGTTCAAAATTGAAGGTTTAGAGCAAACATTTTTTAAAAAATGAAAGCAGTTAACTTTTAGCTAATATGGCTATCTCAACAATCTTCCAACATCTTAGTTGTCACCTCACCTAAGTGCAAGTCTTCACACTCTGGTTCAATCCCTCACACCCTGGTTCAAGTCTTCCCATTTGTCATACATATTATGAATGAACCTTATAAGTGTGACTTTATAACCGCAGTTATTTCCCCACATCAGCAGTTATGAACTCATCTCCAGCAGTTATGAGTTTTAACGGGCATAGTCAATTTAAATATGGCAAATTGCTTAGAGATCAGCTCGGTGAATTATAGCATACCGGAAGCAATTTATTTAACGCTAAAAATTAAAAAGCCATGAAAACAAAAATGCAATTTCAATTCTTAATTATGACCCTTGCAGTCATATTAGTTTCGTTTAACGCGGGTATTGGGCAATGCCCGCCATTTAACCCTGCTGTTACAATAGATCAATGTGTAGGTTTGGGTTCATCAACTTCATGTTTTCCCATACCTTGCGGTAACCTAGTTCAGCAATGTTTTAACACCGGAAATGATGTAGATAAACACGGCACGCCGAATTTACACGTAATGGTTTGGGAAGAACAAGCCAATAAGGTATTTTATGGGTGGGATAATGCAGGAACAAAAGGAGGACCGGTCCAGATTTCACCCAGCTCAAATGATCCCGATGTGATTCTATGGGGTAAGACCATGCTGATCGTGTACATCACCGGAGGTGAAATTCGTTGTTCAGGATATGGTTTTTTCGGAGGAACGTTTTCACCAATAATTGCTTTAACGAATGTAAAACTTAGCAATACAGGTTCGGCAAGCGCATGCAGTAATCCGAATGTTGACATTGCCGAAGAGGGTATTTTCAGTAAATATGCAGTTGTGACCTGGGAGCAGGATGACCATATATTTGCTAATGTTGTCAATCTGAGCGCATTATCTGTTGTTTATACCGGCAGCACTGCACCTAAGATCTATGATGGTACAGTAGATCCTGCAGTTTACCCTGATGTAGCGGTTAATGAAACAGGGGGTACACAAGACGCCTTTGCTAATTTTGTTTATTCCTATGATAATAGTACTACTTCACTGTGGACGGCAGAAGTTACCAGATGTAAGCTGGCCGCACTTACCGGAGGAACAGGATGCAGCGGTGGCGGAACTCCTGATAAAGCTATTAAGTTTTCTTCAGGATCCTTCAGCATGGGTCCGCCTAGAATTGCCTGTCCTCCGGGGCCTGACCCGGTGAATTTTTCACCAACAGATTATTCGGTTGTGGCCTCGAAGGAAGGTGGCGCGACTTCGGAAATTGTAAGCAGTACGCATTGGTCAGGTTCATTAAGTACTCCAATTACCGTAAATAACGTAGGTGGAATGACCACTTGCCGAAATGAATTACCTGCCATTACTTATTCCGGTGATCATATAATTATTGCCTGGATGTTTGATTATGATCCAACAATATGCGCTCAAACATCCTTGCCCTTGAGTGGGTTAGATATAATAGCGCGTCGCCTCACTCATGGCGGGACCTTGTCAGATGCCTGTAACTCAATTGTAAATTTCTGCATAGGCGGTAATTCAACATTGCCATCCCTGGCCTCGAATGGTTTTAGCGGCCCTATACACACTTTTTTCGCATTTCACCACGACGACCCTGTAACCAAGAGTATATTATATAAAAGTAGTCTGTGGACTAATATTAATTTAAAAACCGCAGAAGAGACTGAGGTTCAATTGTTTCCAACTGCTGATGTGTCCGGATTTGGAACTAATATAACAATTAACCCTAATCCCTGGATCGATCATCTGGATATTCGTCTAAATGTGTTAGAAGGTGAGCGAGCCAGAGAGCTCCTGATTTACAGTTTCTCAGGACAGCTTATTTATCAAAAAGCCCTGTCAACATATGAACAAGGAGAGCATATTATTGATTGGCGCAGTTCGAATATACCGGAGGGTGGATATCTGGTAAAATTAATTACCGAGAAGAATACCAGGGTGCAAAAGATCTTTAAAACCAGGTAATTTCCAAACACAGGCCTGCCCGGTATCAAAACGGGCAGGCTTTTTTTATTTTTACCTCTGTGGATAGCGTAGTAAGGAACTGATTAAAGAACATTATTTATAATTACTTGAAACATCTGCCACTGTTATTCTAATTCTTTCTTAATTATTACGGGAGGGAAGTAAATCGAACAAAAACAACGCCCTTTTCCGTAAGTTTATCGTTTAAACAAGTACAACAGAGTTTAACAGGTTTGTAAAAGATTAACTGTATCCGGTAAATGACCATTAAACAATTTCTCAATAGTTTGAAGAAGATAGCCTGTTCCGGTATACTTGCCATCCTTCTTGCTCACGCGGCATATGCCCAAAGTGGTTTCCAGGCAGTGTTTGGCGGGTCCGGAAGAGACGAGGCACGAACGATTAATTTGCATTATGATGGTGACTTTATTTTAACGGGTTGGACGCAAAGCTTCGGAATACCTCAGATAGAAGTATATATCCTTAAGATTGACACACTTGGAAGATTGAAATGGTCCGTTAATACAGGAGATTCAAGCGGAGCAGTGGCTTTAAGGTCTTTAAGTGCACATTTATCAAAGGATAGTGGTTTAGTAGTGTTTGGTGACAGGGGATCTTCTAATTCTGAATTTTACTTATCGAAATTCGATAAAAATACGGTTCTGCAATGGTCTAAGAACTATGGTACCCCATTTACCGAACTTGCAGGCGGGGTAACTATAACAAATGACAACGGATTCATATTTGGCGGGCAGACGGATACAATGGGTGGGCCTATCAGCTTCGTTGTAAAAGTTGACAGCCTGGGCAATAAGGAATGGTCAATGGCCTATGATGTGGGAGTTGCGGCTACCGGAGATTTGGCGAGAGCCATTATCCAAACCAAGGATTCAGGGTATGCTTTTGTTGGAGCAGGAGGTGGATTTTGGAATAGTGATGATTTTTATTTGGTGAAGATTGATACGGTGGGTAACATCATGTGGAACAAAGCCTGGGGGGGTAGTGTGAATGATGGTGCACGGGATCTAATAGAGAATGATGATGGGAGTTTGGTGATAGTGGGATATACGGGAAGCTATGGAAGTGGGGGCAGGGACATTCTGCTGATAAAGACAGACAGTGAAGGTTCATTGCTTTGGTCAAAAACTTACGGGGGAGCATTGTCTGAGGATGCTTCTTCTTTAACCAAAACATTGGATGGCGGTTATGCCATTGCCGGTTATTCAATGAGTTTCGGTGCAGGGGTCAGGGATGCCTATCTTGTCAAAGTGGATAGCGTTGGGCAGTTGCTATGGTCGCGGGTTTATGGGGGTGTTGGCACAGAATTGATCTTGTCAATCAAAGCTACCGCTGATAGTGGTTTTGTACTGGCAGGATATACGGAAAGTTTTGGTGCCGGTGATCGGGATGTATATTTGATCAAAGTAGATGCTCAGGGTTGGAGTGGCTGCCATGAAGATACGGCCGCCACAATTGTCACGACTCCTGCACTGCTGGATACCTCCGGTGCTTTTTCCTTCTTGCAGGTAGCGCTGGTCACCAATAATGTAGATAGTGTGGATACGCCGGCCACAATTGATAGCATTCTTTGCTGTTATCTTGGAGCCGGTTTTCTGGCAAGCAATACCTGTGCGGAGGATTCTACGGTTTTCGCAGATTTTGCTTACGGAGATAATATTATCCGTTATTGGGATTTTGGGGATGGTAGCAAGGATACCTTCTTCACGAGCACTAGTCCCGGGCATTATTATGCATTGGCAGATACTTATCTTGTAACCTATGTGGTAACCCATAGCATAATTAGTTCCTGCAGCGACACGTTTACTCAACAGATCATAGTTTACCCTCCGGTTTCAGTCGACCTTGGTAATGACACTTTAATTTGCTCGGGTGAGACTATTAATCTCGATGCCGGAAACACTGCCGCAGGTTATTTATGGTCCACCGGAGACACCGGTCAACAGATTTTGGTCACCCAGGGCGGAAATTATTCTGTCGTGGTCGCAGATACCAACAACTGTCAGGCAAGGGACACGGTCAGGATACAGGAACAACCCCTGCCGATGGCGGATATACCCCCGGATACGGTCCTGTGTGAAGGAGATACCTTATTACTGGATGCGATTCCAATCATTGGTGATACGGTGGGATTAAATTATCTCTGGACCACCGGCGACACCACCAGGATCATTTCTGTCCTGCTTACAGGCCTGTATGCTGTTGATATTACAGACAGCCTGGGTTGTACCGGTAAAAACATGATCTCGGTGATGATAGAAGAATGCCCTCCCTTTTTCATACCCAATGTAGTTACGCCCAACAATGACGGAGCCAATCAGGTTTGGGCAATTGAACCCGGAGATTTCACGCTGGACCGCCTGGAAATTTATAACCGCTGGGGGCAGCTTATTTTTCAAACAGATAATGTAAACACCGGTTGGGACGGAACGCATACCAATAACCGGATAGAATTAGCTTCTTCTACCTATTATTATATTCTTCATTACCGGGATGACATGGATCTCCACAAGAAGATTACAGGTTTTATCAGTTTGTTGAGGTAGCCAATCGGGAATAAGGGTAAAAGGAATATACTTTTCGTATTTATATTATTCTGTTGTACTAGTGTCGGGATAATTGCTTCAAAAACCGCTCCTTTTTCCTGATAGAAACCTCTACTTTAGATTCATCGCTCATAATAATGTAACCACCGTTTCCTTTGAAGTATTTTTTTACATGATTGAGATTCACAAGGGAAGAGTGATGAACCCGGTAAAAGGCTTCGTCTTTTAATAATTCCTCGACTTCTTTAAGATAGTGGCAGACCATGATCTTTTGCCCGGTTACCAAATAGAAATCAGTATAGCTACCCCGGGCTTCACAGCGAATGATGTCCGAGATCGTGACAAGCTCGAAACCTTGAAGGGTAGGTAAGGCTATTTTACGATATTGATGATTACTGTTTTCACTCTCGGTAATATTTTCATTGCCTGGATAACGGGATACATTAAATATTTTTTGTTGGACTTTAAAAATCGCTGCTTTTAGTTCAAGTACATTAACAGGTTTAAGTAAATAATCTATGGCTGCGAATTTCATTGCTCTTATCGGATAAGAATCTATTGATGAGGTAAAGATGATATTGAAATTAATAGGGTGTAGATTTGATAATAATTCATACGTATCTCCATCCCGAAATTTTATATCTAAAATTACCAATTCCGGATCTAGTTTGATTATTGTACCAAGCCCCTCAGTAGCTGTGCTTTCCGTAGCGATGATTTCTATTTCAGCACAATTTTCATTTAAAATCGTCTTTAACAATAACCTTGCATCTGGATCTTCATCTATCAGGATCGTCCTTATCATAAATTGAAAAAAAACTCATTACCAGTAAGCCACCCATCCTGCGGATTAACACAACGATGTTGCGATTTAATCAATAATACCAACGTTTTATAAAGAATCTTCAATATATAACAATTACCGTTAACATTTCTATAAAAATATAACACATTTTACCTTCTTTTGTATATATTAAATACAAAAATATTAGGACTGCGCAGTATTCCATGATAATTTAGTATTTTATAGCGTTACTTATTATATTTTATTCTATTTAGCTTTCAAGTCCCCTCCCTTCCCTCTCCTTAGCGTCCACGCTACGGAGTAAGTGCAAGCCACCCAAACATCGTCGTGTACAGCGCCAGTCCTCCGGGGATAAAGGAAAACGGATACAACGTAGTATACCATTTTACCCGGATCTTTTTTATCATAGGACGCATGGAAAAGAACCAGTAAACAATCCAAAAGCCGAGGTGAGCAGCGATCGAAGAACCAGTAGGCTCAGAGTTCCCCTTCGCGCATAGCAAACCAAGCAACTGCTACCAGCAGAATACCCATACCTAGCATAAAACTTGAAAAAATGCCAATCATCAGATCCACGTAATGGACGATCATGATTATTTCAATTTCGTAGTCAGGGGACTACGAAGTTTTATAGGAAAATTCATGATACCATTAAGGGAGCCGTTCCTCCCTTCCACAATTTAAATTAGATTTTTTTTAAGATTTCGTCAATGTACAATGAGTAACCGCAAACAATTCAAGGATGATGCAAGACAAAACAATTACGTGCTGAGTGAGGATTCTGTTTTAAGTCATCCGGTAAAAACCAAGGATGTTTTAGACTATCTGCAGAAGACTTAAAACATCGGGACTTTCCCAATTTTTGTGTTACCTAGAACGTAAACCGGGTACTTACAATACTGGAGCTTATACCCGGTGAAGTCGATCCGGTTAGTTTGAGTAGTGCTTCAGGATTCAGCTGAAAGCTAAAAGCTTGGTCCTTTTGGTTTTCTTTTGCTTTATCAGCATATACCTTTGACATAATTACAAATCCGGCCAGGGAAGTAAAACCACTTAATGCCGCAGCAGTAGTTGCTTCAGAAGTAAATAGATATCCCAATCCCAAGCCGAACAATCCGCTTGCACCGCCTCCCAATGTGATAAGGACAGATTGCCCGGTTGTATAATCTTTATCCTTTGTGACTAAATGACTCAGACTCATGCCTGCAAGGCCTCCTAAAGTAGCCGCGGCTGAATAACTTTTTACATCGTCTGCTTCAGCAGCAATCAATAAGGTGATCGGTAAATATGCTCCAAATGCCGCAGCGGATCCTGTATAAATTGCATCGCCGGTCGTATAGTTTTGGTTATTTGACAAGATACTTCCAACAACCATCCCAGCAGTATTTCCAATAATATAACTGCCTATGGTTCTTCTTATGAGCGCTTTGTTAGACGCACCTGAATAAGGATCATATGAATTTTGTCCGTCAAGAAAACCCGTGAAGTGAGCTGTACCCAGAGTCGCCAAGGCACCGAGATCCCCGAATACGATCATTGTAGATGCTTTACCGCTGCTCATATTACGGTTATTGGCCCAAAGATATCCACCAATACCTTCACCTATACCACCAATCATTCCTAGAGCCAGGCTCCTGTTTCGGCTACCATAGGGATCAATAAAGGAGGAGAGCATACGACCATGCATTATTCCTCGAGTTTGTCCATAAGTGCTTAACCTGGCTGAAGCGATAGTAACAGGTC
>JACZTA010000089.1 GCA_022573915.1 Bacteroidota bacterium
ACATGACATCCGATTAAGGGATATGGATACGTATTTAGAATTAACCTACGTTAAAGGCTTTGGCGACTGTCCATCTGGTTGCTTTGGTGCCCAGTTCTGGGAATATAAAGTTTATCCCAACTGCAGGTTGGTATATATGGGGACTAGACAGCGAGATTAGAATCATAAGGTACAAGCACGGGTATGCAAAAACTGAATACCTGAAGCAAGCCCGCAGTTTCATGGTTGTCACATATTTATTGGCTACGGGTATAAGACTCTGTGCTCATCTAGTGAATCCCTTGCGCTTTGCGGTTAAGAATTAATAAGAGAAAAACCTGGTAAGCAATGTGTTAGTCACAAAAGATCGTTTTTGAAAATTGCAAATTTCAACTTGCAAATTGCAATTTGAAAAACAGTGAATTTATTCTCATTTATCCAGGGCTTCTAATCTTTTCAGCAACGGCGGATGAGAATAATGAAAGAACACATAAGCGGGATGAGGTGTCAGATTGCTTAGATTTTCCACCGATAATCTTTTCAAGGCATTTTGGAGTGCTTTAGCATCTGAAGTTTCTTTAGCATACCGATCCGCTTCAAACTCGTTCTTTCTTGAAAATATATTCATGAAGATTCCCGTGATCATTGAGATAGGAGTAAACAATAATATAAAGGCTAACAAACCAATATGGAAACTGACCTCTTCAGCTCCCAATGCAGATGCTAATGCGGGGCTATCAATCACCAACGACAAAATATATAGAACGATTAAGGTATTTAAGCCTGAAAGGATGAAACTGGTAAAGATGTGCTTCTTTTTATAATGGCCCACTTCATGCGCCAACACGGATACTAATTCCTCATTGGGATGCTTTTCAATCAAAGTATCAAATAAAACAATATTCTTCTTAGGACCGATTCCACTAAAGAAGGCATTGGCTTTAGAAGATCGTTTGGAACCATCCATTACCAAAATATTTTTTAGTTTGAACTTAACCTTGTTGCAGTATTCTTCTATGTCCTTTCTAAGTTCTCCATCTTCCATAGGTTTTAGTTTATTGAATAAGGGCAGTATCCAACTTGTGAAGAACATTGCACTCACGAGTGAAAAGATCATGAATGCTCCCCACACATATAGCCAAAAATACTGGTCGGCCCAGGTATAGAACAGGATAAAGACAGAAAGTAATCCACCACCTATGACTACTGCGAGGAGATAGGTTTTGATCTTGTCTAGAATAAATGTTTTAACAGAAGTTTTGTTAAATCCATATTTCTCCTCGATCACAAATGTTGAATAAAGTGCAAATGGAATTCCCAGTATGTCTGAGGCCAGAAATAATACACCAAAAAAATACAAGCTTACAAGGATTGGATGCTCTGTGACCGACCTAGCCTGCTCGTCCAGAAATGCAAAACCTCCCAGCATTAATATACCTATGATAATAACCAGGCTAACGGAGCCTCCTATAAAGGATAGTCTTTGATTATCCGCCTGGTACTCAAGTGATTTTTTATACTTCTCTGCATCATAGAATTCTTTTAACTCCTCCGGTAGCTCCTTTTTTGCCCTTGTTGCATTGAGATAGTTCAATATCCGGGAAACCGAATACTCCAGAATGAGAAAGCCAATGATAAGATATAATAGATATTGCCCCATTATGCTAATTTTACCACCAAAATAGGGTTTTTAATATGTCTGCTCATTACTAAACTAATCGTGGCCGGTTTTTAGTCACCATGAGATGAAGTGGATTTATTTAAATTTGTCAAACCCTTTTTAAAATTATCTGAATAATAGATTTTCAGTATACTATGGGATTAAAATCATTAGTAGCCAGGCAATTAGCCAAATTCACTGAGCGTTCAATTTCAAAATGGAGCAAGAATGCACAGGGAACACAAAAAAAAATGTTACTGTATCTTTTGAAGAATGCAGGGTCAACAGCTTTTGGAACAGATCATGCCTTTAGCTCCATTTCAAACTATGAGGATTTTAAAAAACATGTGCCGCTCTCTGATTATGAACAATTAAAACCGTACATACAAAGAATCAAAGAGGGAGAAGCGGATATATTATGGAAAGGCAAGCCACTGTATTTTGCTAAATCTTCCGGAACCACTTCGGGTGTGAAATATATTCCTATCACCCGCGAATCTTTGCCAAACCACATTAATAGTGCACGAGATGCCTTGTTGTTGTATACGCACCGTTCGGGCAATTCTAAGTTCTTCGATGGAAAATTGATTTTTCTTTCCGGAAGTCCGGAAATGGAGAGCACCAATGGGATTGCTACGGGAAGACTCTCGGGGATCGTTCATAATCATGTTCCATCCTATTTGAAAAAAAATCAAATGCCCAGCTATGCTACCAATTGTATCAAAGATTGGGAAGATAAACTGGAAGCCATAATGGATGAGTCCATCGATAAGAATTTGACATTGGTAAGTGGGATCCCGCCATGGGTGCAGATGTATTTTGAACATTTGATCGACAGGGCAGGCAAGCCCATTATAGATATATTCCCTTCACTCTCTTTACTAGTCCATGGTGGAGTGAACTTTGATCCTTATAGAGCTCAGATAAAGCACATGGTTGGGAAAACAGTTGATACACTGGAAACTTATCCGGCCTCAGAAGGCTTTATAGCATTTCAGGATATTCCGGATCGTTTGCAGGAATCGGAGTCAGACAGAGGGTTGTTGTTATTGCTTAATTCCGGAATCTTTTATGAGTTCATAAAAATTGAACACCTTCAGGATGATGATCCTGAACGAGTGATGATCAACGATGTTGAGTTAAATACAAACTATGCAATCATACTGAATTCTAATGCAGGGTTATGGGGGTATAAAATCGGCGACACAGTTAAGTTTGTTTCAAAGAACCCCTATCGGATTGTGGTTACCGGTAGAACAGAACACTTTATTTCAGCATTTGGGGAGCACGTCATTGCAAAGGAGGTGGAAGAAGCCATCGTATATGCGTTGGAAAAAACCAAAGCTGAGGTCATTGAATTCACAGTAGCACCGGAAATAAATGCGAAGCATGAATTACCATATCACGAATGGTTCATCGAGTTTGCTGTTCTTCCACATGACATGATATTATTTGCTAAAGATGTGGATGATAAATTGAGAGAACAGAACATATATTATAATGATCTGGTGGAAGGAAAAGTATTACAGGCTCTGAAAATTACACCTATGCAGGAGCATGGATTCAGGAGATATATGGAATCAAAAGGAAAGTTAGGTGGACAAAATAAGGTTACCCGGCTGGCAAATGACAGAAGTATGGCTGATGAACTTCAATCCTGGAAGCGTTAATAATTGTTAAACTTGATTGAATATCAAGCGGTTATAACCATTGTACTTATATTCTTGATAACTTTGTGTAAGACAGTAAACAGTATTCAGTAATCAATAAATATTAGACAGTATGAACCTAACAGAAAAGAAATGTGTCCCATGCGAGGGCGGAGTGCCTCCTATAAAGGGCGATGACATTTATACCTACTTAAAAGAAGTAGACGGTATGTGGGAACAAATTGACGAAACAAAAATAAAGTGTCAGTTTTTATTTGATGATTTCGTACAGACTATGGCATTTGTAAACCAGGTAGCAGATCTGGCGGAAAAAGAAAATCATCACCCCGACATGCATGTTTATTATGGTAGAGTTGTTGTCGAACTATGGACTCATTCGATAGGCGGTCTTTCTGAAAATGATTTTATCCTCGCAGCAAAGATTGAAAAGTTCAATAAAAATTAACCTACTTGTTATTAGATGAGTGAAATTGTTAAAAGGCATATTGGTATTCTTGGTTCTACAGGATCAGTGGGTACTCAAGCCCTTGAGGTTATAAAGCAAAACTTATCCCGGTTTGAAGTTGAGTTACTGACAGCAAATACCAATGCCGATCTGTTGATCAAACAGGCATTGGTATTCCGGCCAAATACCGTCGTCATCACAGACGAGACTAAGTATAAGGAGGTGTTTGAAGCGTTGGATCCAAGTGACATCAAGGTCTTTGCCGGTACGGGTTCGCTGGGTGATGTCGTGCAGATGGAAAGTATAGACATGATATTAGCGGCCATGGTGGGTTACTCTGGCCTGCAACCAACATTAAAAGCTATTGAGGCGGGTAAGACGATAGCCCTGGCAAATAAGGAAACTTTGGTGGTTGCAGGAGATTTGGTAACTGAGCTTGCCAGAGAGAAAGGAGTTAATATATTACCGGTTGATTCCGAGCATTCAGCCATATTCCAGTGCTTGGTTGGAGAGTTTCAGAATCCGATAGAAAAGATCTACTTAACTGCCTCCGGCGGCCCGTTTAGAGGAAAAGACACTGCCTTTTTACAAGGTGTTACAAAAGAAGATGCGTTGAAACATCCTAATTGGGATATGGGCGACAAGATCACGATTGATTCGGCTTCCCTAATGAACAAAGGGTTGGAGACCATTGAGGCCAAGTGGTTGTTTGGCTTGGACCCCGACCAGATAGATGTCATTGTACATCCTGAATCGATTATTCACTCTATTGTTCAGTTTGAAGATGGATCTATGAAAGCGCAAATGGGTTTACCCGATATGCGTCTTCCGATACAATATGCATTGGGGTATCCCAAAAGATTAACATCTGATTTTCCACGGTTTGATTTCAAGGATTATAGCAGTCTGACATTTGAACCTATTGACACTAAAACTTTTCGCAACGCGGCGATGGCTTTTGAAGCCCTGCGCGTTGGAGGAAACTTGCCCTGTATCATGAATGCTGCAAACGAAATTGCCGTAGACGCGTTCTTAAAGGAGCGAATCGGATTTTTGGAAATGTCTGATATGATAGAAAAATGTATGGTAAAAATTGATTTTATTAAAAAACCAACGTACCAGGAGTATATCGAAACTGACAAAGTGACACGTGAACTGGCAACAACGTTGGGCTAAAAATTATTATCTTTGAAACACTTTACTATCACTGCTTCCCGCATAACACCTCAAAATAAATTTTTATTTATGCATGAGCACGTGCAATATTTGCACGACTGGCGATGTTTTTGTACAAATGGAAAAACCTAATAGAAAAAGATGAATGCATTAGTAATGACGGGCCAGCTTATTCTGGCATTATCAATCTTAGTTGTGATCCACGAGCTAGGTCACTTTCTTGTCGCGAAAGGGTTTGGAATGAGAGTCGACAAGTTTTACTTGTTCTTTGATGCCTGGAAAATCAAATTGATTAGCAAGAAAATTGGAGATACGGAATATGGAATAGGATGGTTACCCCTGGGCGGGTATGTAAAGATAGCCGGAATGATAGATGAATCGATGGATAAGGAGGCAATGAAAAAAGACCCCCAGCCCTGGGAGTATCGTTCGAAACCGGCTTGGCAAAGATTTCTTGTGATCATCGCCGGAATTACGTTCAACACTATTCTTGGTATTCTCATATTCACGGGGTACTTATTTCACTTTGAAAAAGAATATCTTCCTAATTCAGCAGTCACAGATGGGATCTTTGTTTCAGAGCTGGGTAAAGAAATAGGCCTGCAGAATGGAGATAAAATTACCCTGATTGATGGCAAAGAGTTTGAAAGGTTTAAAGAGGTTACTTCTCTTAAAGTCATCTTTGGCACTGATTTAACCATAGATCGGGACGGTGAAACAAAAACGATCACTGTTCCCAGCAACTTCTTTAAGAAGATCATTGCCGAAGGACAGAGGGACCAGTTTATTACACCATACCTTTCTGATTTATATGTTTATGAGATAGTTGCTAACTCAAATGCTGAAAAGGCTGATCTTCAGAAGGATGATCAGCTCATTAAGGTAAATGAGCAGGACTTCAAAAATTTTGAAGAGTTTAGAACATTACTTGCTGAGAATGCGGGTACCACAATTGATCTGGAGATAAAGAGGGGAGAGGTATTTGAAAATCTCAAAGTCGAGGTGGATACTGCAGGGACAATTGGATTCAGGCCTTTACAAAAATATCCGTATGATTTCAAAGCATATTCTTTGAGAGCTGCATTTGGTTATGGAGCAAAAGATGCAATTGATGCCGTAGTGTATAATGCCGTGGCGTTGGGTAAGATCTTCACAGGGGAGGTGAAGGCGGGTGAATCAGTTCATGGCCCTATCGGCATTGCAGTCATGTATGGCGCAACCTGGGACTGGCGACGATTTTGGTTTTTAACCGGTCTGTTATCTATGGTCCTTGCATTCGTTAATCTTTTACCTATTCCAGCTTTGGACGGCGGTCATGCAGTTTTCTTATTGTTCGAGATGGTGACTCGCAGAGCACCAAGCGATAAATTTCTGGAACGTGCACAAATCGTAGGTATAGTGATCCTGGGAGCTTTGATGATCTATGTGATAGGGAACGATTTCTGGAAGCATATTCTGAACTAGCATTCTCTTTTAATCCTGAGGTTTTTCGCTACGAATAAGAATGGGTATGAGAATGCCCGCACTCATTCACATTCTCATTCATATTTCCATCCCCATTCTGTCTCCTTTAGAGTACATTATCGACTGATCACCAACAATTTGTCAATAAGCCCTGTGGCATTCTATTCGGTCAAAATGTATTATTGCCAAGTTCATAATTCGTTTATATTAAAATTGATGTGATGTTAAAGCAAATATGGCTTATACTATTATTACTGCTGCCCCTTGATTATATCTTTGCTCAAGACTCTGTTTTGGAGCCTGAACCAAGGGATTCAATGGATTATTCGAAGGTTATGATCATACCATATAACCCCGACTTTTATTTTTCCGATAGTGATCATGATTTGAAAAAGTATAATAGAAAGAATGGGGAGGACATTCGAAGAAAATTTCGGCAAGGGTTGAATTTGAAAGTCAATGCAAGGATCATGACCGCCTATGATACCAAGCCTTTATTGAACGACACGGCTAAAGACGTGCAACTCGATTTGCTTTCAATTTACCATGGTATCCATTATAAGTATGAAAGGACGACCCCATCCATTTTGGCAGAGGAAAATCAAAAAGAACACGAAAAGATATTGGCTAATTTGAAACAAAGAATGGATGAGATCAAGAAGGACCTCTTTGAGGAAGAAACTAATTATTCAACATATGATACAGAAGGTTCCAAAAATGTGGCGGGATATATTGAAAACACGGATGAATCCAAGTACATGAATGTGATCATTCATAACAACGATATGCTGGCTTATCTGGCAGACAAATATGATACAGACTTGTTCTTATTTTTAAATCAGTTTGAGATCAGAACAAACTATGAACATTGTCTTGACCGCACAGTTGATAAATTTACCAGGGAAGTGTGGGTGCACTTCTCGATCTATGACAGGTTTGGAAAGCAACTTTATGGAGATGTGGTAAAGGTATTCTATCCAACGAACACACATGATATGGATGATATCATCAGAAACTGTTTCCCACTGATCTCGTCATATATCTCAGATCAACTTCCCAAACAACAGGCGAATATTATAAATAATAATTGACCTCAACCTTTAATCCAGTAGAGTTGAGCCAAGATTACGTTTGAGATTGTGATTGAGTTTGTTGAATTACTACCTAATCCCACCTGTCACCTCACACACTCAGCTTTTACAGGCTGTGCTTTTCAATATTTTCCATTAAATTTGTGTCGCTTCTCCCTGCCGGAGTGTTGGAATTGGTAGACAAGTCGGTCTCAAAAACCGATGTCCTTTGGGCGTGAGGGTTCGATTCCCTCCTCCGGCACGTTTCTGGTTTGCTAAGCGGATGACTGGACATTCACATACAAACCCACTCCCACACTCTCATTCCCACACCTTTTCATTATCAAACTCAATTTCCAAGGAGTTCCCTGTATAGCTCCATCATCTTCCTCGCAGTACTCTCCTGATTAAATTGTTGGACATGATCGAAACCCAGCTCTATCATCTGTTCTTTAAGGTCGGAATCTGTAAGGATCTTGTACATGGCGTCAGCTAACTCTTCCGCATTGTCCGGATCTACGAATATTGAAGAGGAACCGGCTGCTTCGTAGAAACACGAACCCTTGGAGGTAATAACCGGAAGTTTACTATACAATGCTTCTATTATTGGTATTCCAAAACCTTCAAACCGGGAGGGATACACAAAAAGGTCCGCCTGCTGGTAGACGGCTGGCAGATCTGCAGCCGCAACATCATCCAGCATCAGCACATTTTTCTCAAGCTTGTGCTCAGCGATATAGTGCATTACGATCTTTTTATATTCGGTGGGTCTGCCTACAACCACCAAAAACACGTCGTTATTATCAGCTAGCAGATCGACCGCTTTTACCAGGGTTAAAAGGTTTTTTCGCTTCTCGATAGTTCCCACATTGAGAATATAGTTTGAAGGTAAACCATATCGTTTGGCTACCTCTGCTTTTCTGTTTTCTGATTCAGGTTCGTAGTATTTTGGATCACAAGCTTGATAGATCACTCGTATCTTTTCCTCGGGATAGCTATAAAAGTTGATGATGTCTTCCTTGGTTTGCTGACTCACTGCCACGATCTTGTCTGCCGCTTTGCAAGCATAATGTGATTTAAACTTATATACTTTCAGGTCTATTGCCGGATATAACTTGGGATACCTGAGAAATATAAGATCATGAATGGTAACCACCGCTTTGATATCAGATTTATGAACAGGATAAGGTAATTCGTTGGATAACCCATGATAGATATTTAACTCATCTTCTTCCAGGTGCCTCGATAACAAAGTAGCTCTCCATATACCCTGAAACTTCCTGCCTATAGCCGTTTTGGGTAAACGTACAGATATATTTTCAGAGCCAAGAAGGAACTCTGTTTCAGCATTTCTCATCAGATCAGGCGTATAAACATTGAACTGATCTTCCGAATTATAAAAAGAGAGGCTGCGTATGAGAAGCCTGCTGTAATTACCCAGACCGGTGTAATTAAAGAATGCGCGTTTTCCGTCAAATCCAACTTTCATGACCGGGCATATTAGAGTTTGGGCTAATTTAATTAAAATACTTGAATCGCAACCTGAGACGATATCATTGGCTAAAACGCCGGTTTCGGCTTTATGTTATGATCGAACTTCAAAGTACCTTTTGCTGAGCAGCAACTATTTAAGGTCAAGATCCCGGGCAATTTGTTGAGCGAGAATTTGGTTTGCGTAGCGGCTCGGATGGCCGTCACCGGGTATGTGAAATTTATTTTCTCTACGGTCAAATAGGTCGGAGTAGTCCAGATAGCTAATTTCTGCTTCTTCGAGAAGTGGAATTAATTCTCGTGAAAATGACGAGCCCGGATAAAAGATAACGTAGAATGAATTGGTACTTCCTCCTTCCTCGTATGCGAGATGCGCAACCTCCATGAGTTTAAAGGTGAGAAATAAATGTGAATCGTTGATTGAAGATGGAAAGTTTAGCTTAAAGTACTTAACAATTGAACTCTTGCCTAATACCTGATAAACCCACGCCCGGTAGGGCCGGTCATCCTGAAAATTACCTGCATACTCCAACTCAGCGTCAGCGATTTTGAAATAAGGCATCTCACGTCCCCACGAGTTATACACTTCCATGGTGCCAATAACTCTACTCACATGGTCATTTGTAAAAATATAGAGCGCCAGTCCTGAATTGTTCATCTCAGGGTTGTTTTTAATGATCGAGTGGATCTGTTGCGTGCCGTAGCCCTCAACACCATAATTTTTTACCTCCCGACCGGTTATGGCAGACAACTGAGAAGCTATGGTTTGGTCATCATTTAAACCGGTACCAAAAAGAACGGAACAACCTAGCATATTAATTACTGCACTTGGAGCAGACAGGTTTTTTGGCTTGGTAATTCTCATTCCATGATCTATGTTGTAGCTCACATCATAGATTATATCATTCCCAGACTTTTTGGTGATGAGCGTTCCTATGACGTTTTTTAATTTATAACCAAGCTTTGAGTCCCGAACAACATACTGCTGACTCTGGATCACCTCGTAATCATTCGACCTTGCCATCATGAAATGAAAAACAACTTCAATTACAAGAACCATCAGTAAGACAGAGGACGTGGCTATAATGATTCGAGAGAGCTGGCGGGAGTTTTTTCTAAGTGCAAGAAACAACGATGCGAGGAGCAGGCAACATAATTCAAATACCCTTATTTTTACCTTATTGATGGGATGAATCTCATTATCTGAACTTAGCAGGATGGAAAGAAGCCATTCGTTACTTAGGATAGCGATGAGCAATAAGGACAGCCCAACTCTAATCGAAAATTTGTAAAATTTGGTGGAGTAGACTGCACCCATCTACATAGAAGTTTCACTTGGTAACAAGGGTTTTATGCCAGCTCTTCTCAAAAGGAATCTCCCATTTTTCTTCAAAATCATGTTTGTTTTTAACAAGATTATCGAAAATGATCGTTTCATCGCTGACAACTCCATTCTTTACCAACTCACTAAAATCATCCTGAGCCGCGACCTTGATCTGTCCATTATCCTTATAAGCAAAGTTGGTACGTGTAAGCAACGACAGATTCAACTCGCGCTCCAGATCTTGTATCAGGTGAACAGAGGCGTCTATAGAACATCCGGTAGCTTTCATTGATTCTTCATCTACTACAAACGCTATGAAATAATTATGGTACACATCTGCAAAGGCTACCAGTTGAGTTCCATGTGTGCCCCAATTGCTCACAAAGTCACCCAGACGTACCTTGATATCAGATACTTCATCCGGAGTAAATTCCCGATCGCTTTGGTAGATCCAAACCCTGCAATTATCCGGAAGATCGTTATAGTTGGTCATCGCCATAAGATCAATTTATCTATCTAAACCATTTGCCTCGGCAACAAGTTCGGCAAGATCCAAAACTTTCATTTCAGCTTCTTTATTATGATGCTTAACACCATCAGTCATCATGGTCATGCAGAATGGGCAAGCAGAAGCTACAATTTCAGCCCCTGTTTCAAGTGCTTCTTCAGTCCTCTTTATATTTACTTGAGTATGTCCTTTTTCTTCTTCTTTGAACATCTGAGCACCACCTGCTCCACAGCACATACCCTTATGCCTGTTCTTCTCCATCTCCTTCAACTCAACTTGTAAACCTTTAAGAACATTTCTCGGAGCCTCGTATATACCGTTGCCTCTGCCAATATAACAGGAATCGTGATAGGTGATTTTTGTCTTTTTAAGAGGATTATCTTCTTTAATACCAATCTTTCCTTCCGCCATCAATTCTTCAAGTAATACGGAGTGATGGATCACTTCGTAATTTCCGCCAAGATCAGGGTATTCATTTTTCATGACATTAAAGCAATGCGGGCAAGCGGTGACTACCTTTTTGACATCGTATTTATTCAGCAGTTCAATATTTTGCATTGCCTGCATTTGGTATAAATATTCGTTGCCTGCTCTTTTAGCCGGATCACCTGTGCAAGATTCTTCCGTACCCAAAACGGCAAACTTAATTCCAGCTTCCTTAAGTATGGCAGCAAAAGACCGGGTAACGGATTTATATCTGTCATCAAACGCGCCTGCGCACCCTACCCAAAACAGTATCTCAGGCGTTTCCCCTCTCGACACCATTTCAGCCATGGTGGGAATATCCATGCCTTCTGTCCATTTCATCCTGTCTGACGCAGAAAACTGCCATGGTGCCCCGTTATTTTCAATATTCGAGAACATATTATTTAGTTCGGGTGGAGCACTCGATTCTTCCATGACCAGATTTCTTCGCATATCCATGATGAAAGGCACATGATCGATGTTGACGGGACATTCCTCAATACAGGCCATACATGCCGTGCATGCCCATAATTCCTCCGTGGTGATATAATCGCCCACCAATGACTTATTATCCGAAAAACTCATTCCCTCTTCAATCAATCCCGGCATCTTATCTTTGCTTCTTGCCCTCAGATCTATAAAGAGTTTTCTTGGTGACAACTGCTTTCCGGTAATATTAGCGGGACATACTTCGGTGCATCTGCCACATTCAGTGCAGGTATTGGCATCCATCAGGGTTTTCCACGACACATCCTCCACATCTTTTACCCCAAATCTGGGAGGAGCTGTTTCTACGACACCTCCTTCAGGCACCGGTTCCGGATTCGTCATCAGCTTGATCTCCCGTGTGATTGACTCCATGGTATCCATTTTGGCATATGGCTCCAGTCTTGTAAAGAACACATTGGGAACGGCAAGGATGACATGAAAATGTTTTGAGTAGGGGAGATAGTTCAGGAAAAATAATACCAATACAATGTGAATCCACCAGTTTGCCTTTTCCATCAGATGTCCATTCGAGATGAAAAGGTGTTCACCTGCGTCATTTACAAAAAGGGAACCAATAGGAAAATACCCCACATAGGTTTCAGGATGTAACATCAGGTATCCCTGGTTCATTCCCAGTAAGGAGACCATTAGTAAAATGATCATACTTAATATTGCTGTTGCATCCAGCCTGGCAGAAGGCTTCATCTCCTTTCCGGTAAATCGTTTAGGTTTTATGATATATCTTCTAAAAAGAAACAAAAAGGATGCAAGGATCACCAGCACGCCAAAGATCTCGCCTGAGGCCGTGACAATTGCATATGCTTTACCTGAGAACTGCAGGAACCTTGTCGTACCTGCCAGTCCGTCAATGATCATCTCTAAAGTGCCAACCGTGATCACCAGGAAACCCCACCAAACCAGCGCGTGTAGTATACCTGCTACGGGCCTTTTAAACATCTTTGTTTGTCCAAACGCTACCTTCAAAGTGATGATGGTTCTTTCCAAAACGTCCCCTTTGATCGATTTCGAACGGGTGAATTTGAACTGCTTGACAAGTTTATAGATCGTATAGAAGAAGAACCCAAAGGCGAGGGCGGTAAAAGCGATGAATAAGATACGTTCAATTCCCATGAAAGCGCACGTGTGTTGTGCTTCACAAGGTAATAAAAAACAGTTAGCGGTAAACGGTAATCAGTAAACAGTGAGCAGTAATCACTTTCTTAGTATGCCAACTATTATTATACCATTATGGGAGCCGCGCCTCCCTTCCACAATTAAAAATAGATTTTTTTTGAATAATGGTCAAGGATAAATTAGTAGGTGTATACCGGACAGTTGGTAGTAATCAGCAATCAGTAAACAGTTAGCAATGAGCTCGGACTCGGAACATTAAACTAGAAACTCGCTTTAGTTTTAAATGGTTAAATTCAATTACATTTCGGGTTATACCTTTAT
>JACZTA010000090.1 GCA_022573915.1 Bacteroidota bacterium
CCATGACTTTATCAGTACCTTCCGATAATAATTCCAAATTGAATTTATTACCTCCAGAAACTGAGGTAAGTCCTTTTAATTTCATTTCCAGTCCGTTAATTATTGAATTCAACCTCTTAACTCGATTTTCATTTCCACCCTGGTTCTTCAGAGTATTTCTTTCGGCTTTCAAAGAAGTCAGGTCGGATTCCGTGCGCGAGACCTGCATGGTAAGTATTTCACTCTGTGCATTGATGTCGTAAATATTATATAGTCTGCGCATGCGGCTCAGGCTATCCGTCAACTCTTCCACTTCGGCCTGTTTCGTTTTTAATCTGCCTTCAAACAATCCAAAGATTTTTTTTCTGCTTCTCAGGAACATGCCTTTATTGATCTCATCAATTTTTCTAACGATGAAATTTGCGATGTCCGCTGCAGTGTTCTTATTTTTATCCTTGACATGAATTTCTACACCCCGGTATTCATTTTTAGCAGCCGTAAAATTCTTTTTAAATTTGGATATGGCCGATGAGAGGTGATATTTTTTAGAGGTATCGATCTTATACATGGTGTAGAGATCGAAACTATCAAGTACACTCGTAAATATTTGCGATGATTTGGATATGGATATCAAGCGATCAATATCTTCCTTTCCTCCAAACAGATCGATAGAAAGTTCACCGCCTGATTCGGTTTTGAAAAGATACGGTCTATCCGTTAAAGCAGGATTGATCGGATAAATGATCGCTACTGATTCATACTTCGGTGCCATTAAACGAGGATGTGTAATTATAATGCTACCCAAGATGGCTAAAAGCGTGAATATAATAATTGGTCTTCTCCATCGCTTTACCGATGCAAGCAGGTCAATCAGGTTGAAAGAATTATTGGGGTTCATAGGAGTTTTTGACGTGAAATCAGTTCCTTAAAGGGCGCAAATATAGAAAATATATATGTTTTCAGGGCTTGTTTAAACGTTCAGGTTTCAGAAGTTGGAAGATAGATCGCACATTAAATAGTTTCAAAACAATGCTCAATAACGCGCCAACGATTACGGTTATTGTGAATCCAATTTTCCAATCCAACCCTATCTCATGAAAATAACCTTTCAGAAGCATTGTAATCACTACAAAACCTACTAGAAATATAAGAAAAACGCCGACGGTTTTTATTGGAACTTTAAACAAGAATAGCCGATGTACCACTATGATTTGGAGCAGCATGATTGAATATTGGGTTATAACGGTAGCAAGTGCAGCTCCTTGGGCCTGGAATCTTTTAATAAGCACCAGATTTAAGATGATGTTAAGTACTACTCCGCCGATTCCAATCATATTAAGATATCTCAGGTTTCCATTTGCCGTAAGAAGTGTACCATATATGTATCCCATGGCTATTGGGATAAAGCTGAAAATGAGCAATTGAAAAATCGTATAGTATTCGTCTTCTTTTCCCGTAATAAAATAAAGTTGATTCATTATACCAATTCTGTATGTTGCCGAAGCAACGCAAAAAATTATAGCCGGAATAATAAGCGTTCGGAAACTCAATCCTGAGATAGGAGCGATATCTAATTTTTCTTTCAGCATTTTGGAAAAAATAGGCAATAAGAGTGTTGCAAAAAGAAAACTGAACTGTGTGCAAGCTTCCAGAATCCTGAATGAGGCAGCGTATATCCCTGCCTGTTTCGCGCCTAGCGTACCCCCCAGTATTCGTTCGATCATCACGCCGTCAATGCGGGTGTGAATCACGGTTAAAAGAAAAAGTAAGGCAAAAGGATAACTCTGTCGGAGAATGGCCAACAGCAATGGAAAATTCCATTTAATCCGGATGGATTTTGTTTTACTCAGGACGATAACAAAAGCCAGTATCGCGGAAAAAGAGAGTGAAGCAGTTTGTGCGTAGATGAACCATTCTATTTGAAATGGTGAAGTAACCACATTACCCCATAATAATGCCCCGCAAATTACGATCATTAGCGCCCTGTCCAACACTGAGAATATGCTGTCCAGCCTAAAAAGCTGCAATCCCGCAATATTTGAACGGAAGTAGAGGATTGCAGAGGCAAGGATCTGGTTGACCGCCAGCAAACCGAGTAGTTTTAGTTCAAAGCCTTGATAGCCCAAAGTTATCGCTGCGACAATAATCACTACAGCGTAAACCAATATCAAAAAGGACTTGATGATCAGAATATTTGAAAAATACTTTGTGATCAGCTGACTGTTCTGTGCAATGTTTCTATTGTTGAAATTGCTGATACCCAGATCCAGAGCAATTTGCAGGATATATGTGATATTGAACAACGCAAAATAAAGTCCGTAATCCTCAGGCCCTACAGTGTTCTGGACAGTTCTGTCAATACCAAAAAGCCATACCGGCTTGATCAAAGCATTAACAGTAATCAGAAAAACGAGGTTTTGGAAAAACTTTTTTTGCATAAGGAAATTCAGAGGGAATTGGATTTCTAAGTTAGCGCATTTAATAAATATTGTTTGTAATAATTGATTTTATTATCAATGACCTTCGTTAAACCAAAACGGGAAATAGAACTCAATATTTGATCAAAGTCTAGATACTGCGAAAAAAAACACGAAATTGGCAACCTCATGCGATCCTATTCCATGTTACATATTCAAGATTTAAATCGATTAAATCAGTATGAACATAGCCGTCAATACCCGCTTCTTAATCAAAGATAGTCTGGAAGGTATTGGCTGGTTCACGTTTGAGACACTCAAACGCATTACCCAATCACACCCGGAGCATCGTTTTATTTTCTTGTTTGATCGTCCATATTCTGATGAGTTTATATTTTCCAAAAATGTCATTCCTCAGGTTGTCAATCCACCGGCAAGGCATCCTTTTCTCTGGTATTACTGGTTTCAGCATGGTGTACCCCGTGCTTTGAGAAAGCATAAAGCGGATTTGTTTCTGTCAACCGACGGGTACCTGACGCTAAATAAGAAAGTGAAAAGCTTGGTTGTAATGCATGACCTGGCGTTTGAACATTATCCGGCTGATTTACCCTTATTGGCGAGAAACTATTATAGATATTATTCGAAACGATTTGCAAAACGAGCAAACCGCATTGCAACCGTGTCAGAGTACACAAAAAAAGATATTATAGACACTTACAGGATATCCCACGCAAAGATAGACGTTGTACATAATGGCTCGAATGAATTGTTCAAACCTATGTCAGAACAGGAAAAGGAGGATTTAAAAGAAAAGTATACAGATGGATGTGATTACTTCATTTATGCCGGTGCGCTGCACCCCAGAAAAAACATCTACAATCTCTTAGCAGCCTTTGAACATTTCAAGGAATCGAGGATCACAAATTTAAAACTTGTCCTGGCGGGCAGAATGGCATGGGGAAATGCCCGTATGATCCGCTATTATGAGCAAATGAAGTTCAAGGAGGATGTAATATTTATGGGAAATCTATTGCTGGACGAACTGCCGAAGATGGTAGCGGCATCCACAGCGATGGTTTATATTTCGTACTTCGAAGGTTTCGGTATCCCACTTCTTGAAGCGATGAATTGTGACGTGCCGGTCATTACTTCGAATGTAACATCCTTGCCCGAAGTTGCAGGGCCGGCTGCATTACTCGTGGATCCTTTTTCAGTAGAGGATATTTCCAACGCAATGTTAACTCTGGAAAATGATGAAGATCTGCGACAAGAAATGATTCTGAAAGGACGTGAGCAGCGTCAAAAGTTCAGCTGGAACCGGACGGCGGAAAAATTATGGAATAGTGTAGAATCTGTCCTAGCCATATGAACTAAGTAAATCTCTGAATTATAAATAATCTATTGTGGTCAATTGTTTATTGGTTGGTTCTTGCGTCCCTTGCGTAAACCATTGCGATCTTTGCGGTTAATAAGTAAATGCTCTTAACCGCAACGTGCGCAAAGAATTCGCAAAGAGCGCTAAGAGTTCATAGCTACCATCCACATTTTATATCGGCAAGGGGGTTTCTCGCAGAAACGCAATCGTATTCGCAATATCCTTGTCTGTCACCCGATCACCATTTAATGGTTTCACGACTTTTCTATAATCGACAAGGAGAGCTTCCAGTACTTTAGAAGTGCCTGTTGGTTTTCTCATTTCCATCGCCTGCGCGGCAATCATCAATTCCAATGCCAATACCCGTTCGAGATTAAGCACAACCTGGTAAGCTTTTGTAGCCGAATTTGCGCCCATACTCACGTGGTCTTCCTGTCCGTTTGAAGAGACAATTGAATCTACTGAGGCAGGAGTGGCTAATTGCTTATTCTGACTGACGATTGATGCAGCAGTGTACTGCAGAGTCATTAAGCCGGATTGCAAACCCGCATTGGAGGTAAGATACACCGGTAAACCACGAAGTCCACCCAGAAGTTGGAACATCCGCCGTTCAGCTATGTTCCCCAACTCAGCCAGCGCAATCGCCAACATATCTAAACCAAGAGCCATATACTCTCCATGAAAATTTCCTCCTGAAAGGATCTTGTCCTCCTCGGGAAAGACATTAGGATTATCAGATACACTATTGATCTCGATTTTTATGGTAGATCGGGTTTGGTCAATAACCTGCTTGCAGGCTCCATGCACCTGCGGGATGCACCTAAAAGAATAGGGGTCTTGTAATTGTTCTTTCGGCAAATCTCTCATCGCGCTGCCTTTTAATAGGTTTCTTATATTTTCCGCCGTCTGCACCTGTCCGGGATGCGGATGAATTTCTTGTGTTAATTCATCAAAGGGCTCCAGCCGACAATTAAATGCATCCAGAGATAGGGCACCAACGATGTCTGCTATTTTCGATAGCCGTAATGAGTGCATGATACACCAACTGCCATAAGCACTCATCATTTGCGTTCCGTTGATAAGTGCTAATCCTTCCTTTGCTTTCAAATGAAGCGGGTCCCATTTTAAAGAGTTTAAAGCTTCTTTCGCACCGGTTCGCTTTCCCTTAAAATCAACGTCCCCTTCCCCAAGTAGCGGTAAAGAAAGGTGTGCCAGGGGCACCAGGTCTCCGGAGGCGCCCAGTGATCCGAGGGTATATATCACGGGAAATACTCTTTCGTTAAATCCATCCACAAGTCGTTGAATAGTAGCGAGTTGTATGGCAGAATGTCCCAATGAGAGGGATTGTATCTTGAGAATCACCATTAATTTGACGATTTCCTCAGGGATTTCATCACCCGTTCCCGATGAGTGGGAAAGAACCAGGTTTCGCTGAAGCTGCTCCAGATCCTCATCAGGAATCCGGACGTCATAGAGGGAACCGAATCCCGTGTTGATCCCATAAATCGGATCATCGCTATCAGTTAGTTTCGATTCAAAATATGCCCTGCAAGAGGTAACTTTATTAATTGCAGTTTCAGAAAGAGTAATCTTTTTATTCTCTTTCAGGATTTTTTCCAGGTCACGGATGGTTAGGGCCTTGCCCCCGATCTCATAAATTTTACTCATTCCAGTTTCTTGATTATTTCTTCGATGGTCAGGTTTTCCTGTGAACCATCGTTCATATTTTTAAAAGTGAGTTTACCCGATTCCTTCTCTTCCGGGCCTGCTACTATAACATATGGAATTCCTTTCTTGTCTGCGTACTTGAATTGCTTTTGCAATTTAGCGGAGTCAGAATAAAGTAGCGAGTTAATTCCGGCTGCCCTCAGTTTTTGTAATGACTCTAATACAAACCCTTCTGTTTCATCTCCAAAATTAGTAAACAACAGCTTGGCCGTTGCCTGGAGTGAATCGGGAAACAGTCCTTTCGATTCCAGTATCTCATAGATCCGTTCCACCCCAAAAGATACACCAACTCCCGAGACCTCTGGTAAGCCAAATACGCCTGTCAGGTCATCATATCTCCCTCCACCCGCGATGCTTCCAATATCGCTATCACTGACGCTGGCCTCCATGATACAACCGGTATAGTAGTCTAGCCCGCGTGCGAGTTTCACGTCAAATTCGACCGTTGATAGTCCAAGATTTTGGCAATGTTGCAGAATCCCTGAGATTTCTGTAATTCCTTGATTACCTGATTCCGAATCTTTCAATTTTTCCGTTATCGTTGCTAAATCGACCTCTGTGTCATCCATCGGAATAATTGAATCCAGTTTTATGATTGCTTCTTCACTTAATCCTCTCTTATACAATTCTTCATGAAACTTATCCGCCCCGATCTTGTCCAGTTTATCCAAAGCGACGGTTAGGTCCGTTAATTTATCTGCCGCACCAATCGTCTCGGCCAATCCCATCAATATCTTGCGGTGATTAATTTTAAGTTTTGAATTTTGAATTTTAAATTCTTCGAAAGATTCTGACAGAATCTGAAGCAACTCTACCTCATTAAGCAATGAATTACTCCCTATCACGTCCACATCACATTGATAAAACTCACGAAACCTGCCTTTCTGGGGACGGTCTGCTCTCCAAACGGGTTGGATCTGGTATCTTTTAAAAGGAAAGCTTATTTCGTTTCGATTCATGACCACATAGCGGGCCAGCGGTACTGTCAGGTCAAATCGGAGTGCTTTATCGCTGATTTTTGGAGTCAATTGCTTGGCTTCCAGATCACCAAGGTGTTCTATGTCTTTCAAATAATCCCCCGAATTGAGAATTTTATATATCAATCTATCACCTTCCTCACCATATTTACCTGTGAGAACTGAGAGGTTTTCCATGGAAGGGGTTTCGATTTGTTCAAATCCATATCTGCGAAACACGTTTTCGATTGTTTGGAAGATATAGTTCCTCTTTGCCATTTCCTCAGGTGAGAAGTCACGCATGCCTCCGGGTATGTTAATATCAGCTTTGGCCATTTACTCTACTTCTTTCTTTAATAATTGATGTTCAATGAATGCATCGCAAGCCTGGTCAAGCATCTGGTAAACTTCTTCAAAACCATCGTTACCAAAATATGGGTCGGGGACAGGCATTTTTTCACCGGGATAAAGATAGTCCATAATGTATTCCACATTGTCTCCTTCATTATCTAGCCCAATGGTTTCCAATACCGATGAGAAATTGCTTTCGTCCATCACCAATATCTTATCAAATTCTACACTGTCGCCAAAATCAAACATTCGGGAACGCTGCATGGAAATATCTGTTCCGTGCTTCTTAACGACAAGCTGAGCCCGCTTATCCGGTGCTTCTCCCGTATGCCAACTGGAAGTACCTGCTGAATCCACTTCCCAATCCAGATCCCGCTCCCTGATCTTCTTCCGCATAATGCCTTCTGCCATGGGAGAACGGCAAATGTTTCCAAGACAAACGAACAATATTTTCATCAGATCATGCTTAAATTGGCGACATCTTCTTAAATTAAATATGGGTGTTCAGCTTGTCCGCCTCTGGCGGAGTGTTGGATGTTCTCCTCCAGTCAATGAGATAGAACACCGAACATCGAACACCGATTGAAGAACTCCGAAGATGTCGGTTATAACGCGCCCACAAATATCGAAATATCCCTTCTATTATTTCCAATTGAACTCATATTTTGTTAATTAGTTAGGAGAAATAACCGCAAGGTGCGCAAAGAAATCGCAAGGTACGCGTAGGCCTTAATCAAAATTTCTTGCGAATTTTGTAAAACCGACACAACTTCGTAGTCCCCTGACTACGAAGGGGAAGTTGCAATAAAATGTCCCTAGTCGTGAGACTACGGACTTGGGTTGTTGTATATGTCGGGTTTTAATTGAAATTCTTTGCGACCTTTGTGTTTAGTCCGTGTCAGGTGTTAACACCTGACGCAAGACAAGATGAAATACAAATTCGACGATACGATTGTAGCGCTGGCAACTGCTGAAGGTGCCTCCGGGTTGGGAGTGATCAGGGTATCCGGCAAAGACGCTTTCAAGATCACAGACAAGGTATTTCGGAGTAAGGAAAAAGTCCGGATAACACTTGGTAAAGCAGATTCCCATACCATTCATTATGGAACGATCGGAAATGAAAAGGTACTTGACGAAGTGATGGTGAGTGTTTTTCGAAATCCACGTTCTTATACGCGAGAGGATGTGATAGAGATCTCCTGTCATGGTTCCGGCTATATCCAACAGCAGATCATCCAATTACTGATCGATAAAGGAGCTCGATTAGCCAAACCCGGTGAGTTCACATTGCGAGCGTTTATTAACGGCCGGATCGACCTGTCTGAAGCAGAAGCGGTAGCCGACTTGATCGCAGCCAGTTCTGAAGAAGCGCACGATCTCGCCTTGAAGCAGATGCGAGGAGGATTCTCAGATGAGATCAGCAAGATGAGAGAGAAGCTTGTTCATTTTGCTTCCATGGTGGAGTTAGAGTTGGATTTCTCAGAGGAGGATGTCGAATTTGCCAATAAGCAAGAGTTAGAGGAATTGGTAAATGAGATCAAGGGATATCTTCAAAAATTAATTCAGTCATTTGCTTATGGCAATGTGATCAAAAACGGGATCGCAACGGTAATAGCAGGAAGGCCCAACGCCGGTAAGTCTACATTATTAAATGCCTTGTTGAAGGAAGACCGTGCAATTGTTTCGGATATTCCCGGGACCACACGGGATTCAATTGAAGAAGTGGTTGTTATAGAAGGCAAACCATTTCGTTTTATTGACACTGCCGGCATTCGGGAGGCGCGTGATACGATCGAATCAATGGGTGTTGAGCGAACTTTCAAACAGATTGAACAAGCTGCTATCGTGCTATATATTTTTGATGTCACGGAGATTTCTGCGAAAGAGCTGGAGGAGGATATCAAACAACTCAAAGCCGATGGGGTGGAGCTGCTGTTGATCGGAAACAAGATCGATCTGGATGAAAAGCAGAACTATAAGCAACAATTCGGTTCTAATGGTAATTCTCATTTCGTCTCCGCGAAGCTCGACCAACATATTGACGAACTGACAAAGAAACTATCCTCCCTGGCTATTACGAGTGCGGGAGAAAAAGGATCGGTCGTTGTCACCAACGCGCGTCATTACGAAGCGTTGGTAAAATCTGATGAAGCACTCACGGCTGTAATAAAAGGACTCGCAGCCCATTCCACCGGCGACATCCTCGCGCTCGACATCCGCCACGCCCTCCATTACCTCGGCGAGATTACCGGTGAGATCACCACGGATGATCTGTTAGATGAGATTTTTAGTAAGTTTTGTATTGGAAAGTGATATAACAAATAAAGGCAGAAGAAAAGTCAAGTAAAAGCCTTTAATATCAGTAGTTTAAGCTATATATTTTCTTTTGGTCATCCTTCTTATTTCTGTTATTTAGTTCAATATTTGTTAGTTATATGTTAGTTAACTAATAATAATTGTTAGTTTTGTTAGTCAATTGAATTACAAAACTTCATTCTATGGGTGTATCATTAAGAAAACAATCGTTAAAAGATGGCCGACAAAGCCTTTATTTGGACATTTACAACAAGGGCAAGCGGTATACAGTGTTCCTTGATATTAAGCTTGAAAAAGCTAACTCCCCGGATGCCAGACAGCGCAACAATGAAAAGATCAAACTCGCTGAGAGTATAAAAGCCAAAAAGGAACTTGATATTCAAAACAGGGTTCATGGGTTCAGGTCAGCAGAGGGTGAGAGTATTCTTCTGCTGGAGTATATCAAGCAACTTACCGATAAGCGTTTTAAGGAAACCAGTAAAGCAAATGGTGATAACTGGTTTGGCGCTTTTAAGCATTTAACAAAATTTCTTAAAGGTAAGAAGGTTCTTTTGGGAGAAGTAGACGAGCAACTTTTGGAAGCTTTCAAGGTATATTTATTGGGTGCTCTATCTCAAAATTCAGCGGTGAGTTATTTTAATAAACTAAAAGCAGCTCTAAGGCAAGCGTTTGAAAGAAGATTGATTAATGACAATCCGGCTGCCAGGGTAAGGGGTATAAAATACATTGAATCGAAACGGGAGTATTTGACGGAAGAAGAAATGATCAAACTGGCTAAAACTGAATGTCGTTATCCCATTTTGAAGAAAGCATTTCTGTTTAGTGTACTTACAGGACTCCGATGGTCAGATATTAACAAGTTGACATGGTCGGAAGTTAGGGATATGGGAATCCATTTTAGACAGAAAAAGACTGATGGCGTTGAGTATCTACCAATAAATAAGGAGGCAATGGGCATATTGGATGAACTGAGCAAGGGTAATCCTGTTGACAGAGTTTTTATTGGTTTAAAGTATTCATCATATCATAACGTTGCAATAATGCAATGGATGCTCAGCGCAGGTATTACAAAGAAAATTACTTTTCACTGTGCACGACATACAAATGCAGTCCTTTTATTATCGAGTGGAGTTGATATATATACGGTTTCAAAACTTTTAGGGCATCGGGAATTAAAGACGACGCAGATATATGCCAAAATAGTTGACAAGCAGAAACGTGAGGCTGTTGACAAACTTCCTTCTATTCTACTTGACTTGAATATTGGTAGATAAACATTTTCTAATGGACAAAATCTATGTAGTTAAGATTCAAGAGCAAGGTATACAAAAGGGCTCCCACCAATATCATACCGCGGGTCATGTAAGCATCCCTTTTCAGATAGACCCTTAATGACCTCGGAGGGAGATTCTCTCTTATGGTCATAGCATTCGTGAGGAATCACCGTGGGGTTTAAGCCTTTTCGTAAGTAACGTGCAGTCACTGACTGATAAGGGGCACATCCGACATGCCATTTTTCGTAGATGATAGGATTTTGTATTTCCCTCATCCGTTCTTCGATGCTACTAATGATCTCCTCTGTTTTCATCCTACAAAATACAAATAACAAAAATAATTCAGAAAGATCAATATATTTAGAATGGTTGTGGCTGAGGCAATGACTTTTTAGTCCGTTTCATGCAAAGTCAAACTGTCAATGTCGGTAAAGTAATATCACCTAACTGATCTCGGATTGCAAGAAGATGTTTCCTTTTAATCTTCTTATTGAGTGGATTGCATTTATAGTTATAAAGTTCTCCCGTACCTAAATGCAGTTTATATCCTGTTTCAATATTGTGGGCATGTGGATTGGAAGGGCATGGGTCTTTGTCGTATTTATGAATACTCCAAATCTCACCTTTAACCTTAACTACCTTTTCATCAAGTCGACCAGGAACATCATCTGGCAATATTGAATGGTAAAAAGTCACTTTTGATAATTCAGTAGGTTTTCCTAGATCATCATCGTCAAGTAAGTCAATCATTTTTTCAGCAGTTAAGTGGTGTGAAGCAATTCTTGTACTATTCTCCCTGTCATATCCAAGCTTTTTTGCCACCACAGTTTGAAAGTCCAGGTCTGTGAGCTTGTTTTCAAGATTTTCATTGATCATTGCAAGTGCTTTGTCAGCTTCTTGATTGTAAAATACTATATCATCCATTGTTTGATTTTTTAGATTGCTACTAAAGATTCGAGTTCAATAGTCTCTGCCAGACTTTATTGAAAAGCAAGGAATTCAGAGAGTGTTAGTTATTTATGAGTAGTTGAAATTAATGTTGATGAAAGGCTCCAATTAGATAGTTTTTTGAGGTACAATTTTATTTTCCTTCATCCATTGAATTGCCGTATTCAATTCAGTCTTTTTGAACTTATGTTTTTGCTCATGCCAATCATAAAACTTCTTGATCAATACTGAGTCTGCAATTGTAGTTTTTTCCTCAGATAATTCCTTCCAAACTGCATAGAGTGTAGCAATTATTTCACAAAAATCAGATTTTTGCTTTCTAAAAAGGTTAATAATAATTTCAATTTTTTCTGCCTGCCCTCTGTAATATCTTGAATAGTATTTTTTGTAGTTCTCTACATTCTCAAGTGGCTTATATTTGAAACCGAAATTCTGTCTTGGTACAGCTTGAAACCATTTCTGCCTTTTGAACTCTGCATCAATAGTATACATCTGCTTAGCATCTAATGGACCTGCCGCATATTTCTTGTAATTTGTTGATAGTTCCATATTGCACACCTCCTCACATAGAAATTGTATTTTAACAAATTTTTTATGACCAAAAGTTGGCTCATCATGTAACTCATTGGCTATTTCTGCAGCTAAAACTATTTTCTTAAAATAGTCACTTTTTTTATTACCTACAGATTCATTCTTGCTAATACCAGAAACCTTTTTTAAATGTACTCTATCGTTATAGTTGATATGCTTACTCTTTGCAAAAAGGAACTGTGGGTCTTTTAAATGTTCAGGAAATATTACCTGTGTTGTCCCATATATTTGCTCAAACGCTTCTAATTCTTCATCTGTCGTAGGTAATAGGTATCCAAAATGCCTGAGATCCTCTTCAAGGGCTTTTTGCTCTTGGGGGGTAAGTGAATCTGGTTCGCGTTTTCGATTTGTCTTAGACATATTATTAATTTTTTATTTTGCAAGTAATGATCGCCTTAATTGCCCTTTCTTTTGCTTTCCTGAGAGCACTTGGAGTTACTTTATATTTATCAGTCAGTTGCTTAAGCACTGCATCAGGCATGTGATTTTTATTTTCCTCCTTTAATGTACCATGCTTAAGAGATGCGAATAATACTTCTTTCGCCATTGGGTTTAGTTTGGTCATTACTTTTTGAATTTTAACCCTATCATATGTTGGTTTGTATCTTCTTTGGGCAATTGCTCCTTTACTGTTTTCTGATTCAAGAAAATGCTTGTATCCCACAAGTTCTTCCTTTTCTTTCTTCTCAGTATTGTAGAGTTTTAACAGAAGGTTATTTGCAATCTTGCCAAACCAAAATAGAATAACTTTTTCACATTCATCATCATTCCATTTTTCATCAACCTTGAACTTTACAATCTTATCCATGGCAACAATCCAGGTATCTTTAAATATGTCATCCTTTAGTGTATCAATATCTGGTAACCCGCCCCATGTTTTGATCATTATTTTATGTACTCGATCATAAAACTTTGCGCCAAGTCTATTATATAACTCTGTCTGAAGATCATGTACATCATCAGCTTTAGTATCTCCGGTTGCCAGACTTTTGACGAGTGCAACCAGTGTGAAATCCTTCATACTTTTTTGCGGTAGAGATATTCCCATTAATCAATGGTTTTTATATTAATACTTAAGCGTGACATCTACATCTTGATTGCCAAATTACAGATTTACCAATTACGAGTCAGTGTCACACTTAGGTATTAAGATGTAAAACACTTAAAGACATGACTGAAAAAAAAGAAATTATTGACGTTGAAGAGTACGCTCGTTCAGGGAAACCAGTACCAAGCAAAATGAGTTATAAGATCAGGATA
>JACZTA010000091.1 GCA_022573915.1 Bacteroidota bacterium
GGATGAGGAGCACGATGCTTCTTACAAGCAGTTTGATCCGGCTCCGCGTTATAACGCAAGAGATTGCTCGATTTATCTGGCGGGTATTCACAAGGCCAAGGTTTTACTTGGAACAGCTACTCCCTCAATAGAGAGCAGCTATAATGCATATGGTGAAAAGTATGGACTGGTGAAACTTGATAAGCGCTATGGAGGATTTGATCTACCCGAAATGGTGATAGCCGACAAAAAAAAGGATGTGCAGACCAGATTCAAGCATTCGCATTTTACCAGCTCGTTGATAGAAGAACTGCAAGCAACGAGGAAGAATGCAGAGCAGTCAATTCTGTTTCAAAACAGGCGAGGATACGTTCCCTACATGGAATGTAACCAATGTGGGTGGATACCCAATTGTATCAGGTGTGATGTGAGTTTGACCTACCATAAGTACACGGATAACCTGCGATGTCATTACTGCGGTTACTCAATCAAGATGGTTACGAGTTGTCCATCCTGCACTTCCACCAACATATCCATACACGGATTTGGCACTGAGTTGATTGAAGAAGAATTAAATCAACTCCTGCCCGGAATATCGGTTTCACGGATGGATTGGGATACTACGCGCTCGAAGCATGGCCATGAGAAGATCATTTCCAGCTTTGAGAGTGGTTCGATAGATGTCCTGGTTGGAACTCAAATGGTGACTAAAAGTCTCGATTTTGATAATGTGACGTTGGTCGGAATACTAAGTGCAGAAAATCTCTTCAACTTCCCCGATTTCAGAGCCAATGAACGCGCATTTCAAATGATATCCCAGGTGAGCGGAAGGGCGGGAAGGAAGTCGAAAAAGGGAAAAGTGATCATCCAAACCTTCGATGCAAAAAATCCGCTCTTGCAGATGATCATGAAAAATGACTACGAGGCTTTTTATAAAGGTGAGATCAACCAACGAAAGTTATTTAAATATCCTCCATTTTATCGCCTGATAAAGTTCTCTATTAAGCATGAGACAAAATTTAAAACGGAGCAGGCGGCAAATCATTTGGCTGCACTACTCAAAAAAATTGGTAAGATTGAAATGCTGGGCCCTGAATTTCCACCGATCCCGCGCATCAGGAATAAGTACATTAAAAACATTCTTGTGAAAATGCACCCGGCCAAAAAGTCCTTGTCAAAACTGAAATCAGAAATTCGAACTCAATTGGAAGGATTCCATTCAAATCAGAACTTCAAATCGGTTTTGGTGCATATCGATGTTGATCCGCTGGACTGAAATCCGTGATCAGTTGGCAGTAACAAGTTGGCAATTTGAATTGATAGCTATCTCAGTTAAAAAGGTTGGTCGGAAAATATTCAAATATTCATAATTTGGTAGGATATATGCATCCATGACATGAGATACTTTAAGCGATGAAGTACTATAAATCTAATGTAGTTGGCTTTTACTTATTAATTTTATTTTGCTGCAATATTAATTTCTTACATGGACAAGTTATAAATAGCCCGGATACATTAGTAATCGATGCTAAAATCCTTGACAAGGAAAGCTCTGAACCACTACCTTATGCTACTATTTATAATCAATCCAGCGCAAGGGGAACGGTAAGTGATCTTGAGGGTATGTTTAAACTGAAAGGTGTCACGCTCAATGACACTTTAATAATTTCATATATTGGTTATAGCAAAAAAATGATCGTTGTGACACGATCAATGATAAATGAGGTTATTTTTTTAAACCCAAAAGCTGAACCGCTCACCGAAGTACTTGTATTTGCTGACAACTCGCATCTATACGATTTAATTGCAAGCTGCAAGAAGACGAGAACAAATAGATCTCGGACGGCTAAGACATACTTTTCGCTAGAATCGCATATTAATGGCTTTCAGGTTGAACTGCTGGAGTGTTATTATAATGGTGAATTTGCAGGTTATGATGTAACTGAATTGAGATTGAAAAATGGAAGAATTGGATTGACTGAATTTGGGAATAGATTCTTTGTTTCCACCGAGACTTCTAAAGCATTGTATATGCAAAAATTGTTTCACAAAAATGTTTTTTTCTCACAAAGTCCGTTTGAATTAAGTAAAACAAAGCTTAAGAAACAGTATGACTTATTCGTGAAGTCAAAATATTTAGACGATGATTCGGCTACGGTCTATGTTGTAAATTTTGTGCCAAAGGATAGTACTCAAGGATTATTTAAGGGACAAGTATGGTTTGACTCATCGAATTCACGAATCATTAAAGTAAATCTTGAGGCAATTAATACTACCACTCACCCTTTCATACCTCATGGGAATATAGACTCATTAACTCAGGTTGATATATACATTTCAAAAACTTACAGGCTGATAGACGGTGATATGTATGTAAATTCGATTGACTTTAATTATCAGATTTCATATAAAACAGTGGATGCTCAGTTGTTTTCTGTATCGACAAATGCGGTGTTGTATGCCTACGATTATACTGACCAATTTCTACTACCTCTATTTCAGTTTTCAAGCGGTTCGTACGTAGACTACAGAAAAATCAACGCCGCTCCTTATAATCAATTCTTTTGGGATAACATTCAAGAATTTGGTATGACGGATATAAAAGATAAAAACGATTTATTCCACAAGAACAAATCAACCATGACGGGTCAAACATTATTTATAAACAACCCGTATTTCGTAAAGGGCCTTTTTGACCATCCTTATGTATTTTGGAGTGAAAACAGAATTCGTTTCAGGGATGACTTATCCGACAACTTAGATTATACTTCCTATGAAGGCGCAATTCCGTTAGAACGCTATAACCTGGTAGTACAGATTTATCTTGACATAAATCAATTAAATGACTCATTAAATATTATCACAAGCACCGTATTTGATCCTTTTGAAAGCTACTATCATTTTCCTTTGACTAATGAAGGAATGGCTTTTATAAATATGTACTTCGACGTGATCGAAATTCATAGGAGGGAACTTGATAGTGCGCTGGGTGAGCTTGAAGATATTCGAGATATGATATCTCTGTATGACGAAAAAATAGAAGAACTTGAAAAAATTAGCCGTTCTTTTTTTAATGATGTTGTACGGGGGACAAATAAAGATGGCATGCTAAAATGGAACAAATTCATCCGGAACGAGATTAAGATTGATAATATTGCTTTATTTAACCTTTACTGATTACTGCCAACTGTCAACTGATTTTACTTCCCCTGCCCCCGCATCAACGTCAGTGCCGTATATAGGATAATTTTGAAATCCAGCGCCAACGAGATGTTTTCGATATAAAGAATATCATACTTCATCCTGTTCACCATTTCTTCCACATTGGAGGCATAGCCAAATTTTACTTGTCCCCATGACGTAACACCCGGTTTAACTTTTTGCAGGTGACGAAAGTGATGAGCCTTTTCTATTATCTGGTCAATATAATATTGTCTCTCAGGCCGTGGTCCGACCAATGACATATCACCTTTGAGCACATTAAAAAACTGTGGAAGTTCATCCATTCTCCATTTCCGGATAATCTTTCCATAGGGAGTGATTCGTTTATCGTCTTCAGAAGAAAGTGCCGGTCCTTGTGATTCTGCATCAATATACATTGATCTGAACTTAAGGATCTTAAATGGTTTGCCATGAAGTCCAATTCTGTCCTGGCTGAATATTACCGGTCCCGGGGAGGACATCTTTACACGAATTGAAATGTACAGATACCAGGGTGAAAGCAGAATTAGAACGCAAAAGGAAGTTATTATATCTATAATCCTCTTAATGATCTTTTGCCATGTAGGCATGATCTCAGGATAGATCTCGATTAGGATTGCGCCAAGCACATTGTTTATCCTCACAGATCCGGTAAGAATATCATAAATATCCGGAATGATTTTGATCACTACATTTTTATTACTGAGAAAATTCATGATCTCGTTGATCTGATTATGTTCTGAAGTCTCTACGGCAAGGATAACCTCTTCGATCTGCTCTTTAATGATGATCTCTTCCAGGGAAGAAAGAGAACCGAGGCGTGGGATATTTTGCTCAAGTGAATTGTTGCCATTACCGTTGACGTCGACGAAACCGATGAACTTATAACCCAATGATTTTTCCTTGGATTCCAATTCGTCGTATAGATCCTTCGCTTTTTGATTGCCGCCGATCATCAAAGTATTAAAGCTGATCGAACGGTTGTCTAGCTGATGCTTGGCAATAGTAGTTATGGTTAACCTCCAGCTGATGGTGGTAAAGAAATAGATCATAAAGAGCGTAAAAAAGGATTCATAATATGTTTTGTATGTAATGACTTCATCATCGAGGATCAAGACAAAAAACAGGATTATCGAACCTGCCAGAGCGGCCAACAAGGTCTTCCATACTTCGGCAAGTCGTGATTTACGGTATATATCCTGGTAAAACCCGAATAAGAGATAGATAAACAGCCAAAAGACCGGGATGACAAAAATTCCAATCCAAAAATTCGTGTCAAGTAATTCCGAAAAGTTATTGCTTAGACTAACATTTTCTATATAGATCTTCCTGTAAATAAAGAAGAATGCCCAGCTCAGCATAGCGGTAATATAGTCCCCGGCTGCGTAGAGATATAACTGGCGTTTCTTTTTCATTTCAGGTGGATCAGTTTGATATTATCGAGTAAAACAAATGACTGATCTGTTGAATCTTCTAATTCGAAATAGAATAAAATTTGATTGAGGGGGGCAGGGCCGCCAAAACTTGATTTCCTTGCCACGTCAAAGGTAAAGTCGACATAGATCTTGTTCCAATCTTTTTTAGGCGTTACGGTCAGTTTGATTTCCTGAAAGGTATTGCCACCCGTTTCCTTTTGAAGTCCAATTTGGAAATGCATATCTGATTTGTAATTGAGCTCAAGATATACCGGGCCTGAGCCTTGTTCAAATATAAATTTGTCAAACGAAACACATTCAAGCGCCTTATGAGCTGTATCGACAAAGATTCCTGCTGACCGCGTACCCGGAATGCCTCCGCCGGCGTGAGTTACGATCTGTATTAAAGTATCGGAAGCCACCAGGTCAAGCGATACGCCTACCTCGAAGTCTTCCAGCCAGGCAAAATTCAATACACTATCGGCCAGGTATCTGACAATAGGATTAATAACCTGAATTACCTTTTCTTCCAGGTTTACGTTTACTTTATAAGATTTATAAAAAGGATACTGAACCCTGTCGGCTGAGATGCCATTGTTCAAGATCCCGGCGATCACGGTTACAGTACGATTTCCTTTGGTGATAATGGGAAAGGTAGTGGGTAAGTCGTACACGCCGATGCTTTGATTATCGATAAACACCCAAGCATCAGAAATTTTACGGGAGTCCGTTCCTTCGGTGCTATAATCTGTAGTCAGATCTATAAACTCGATCCGGATATAAGAAGGTAGGTCTTCTTCAGGATTGATAATCTCACAGCTATCAAACAAGAGTATAACTGCACTGCAAAGCAATAAAGTTTTAGTGCAAAACACCTTACAAGAGGATATCATGGGTTTTCTGAATCTAATATTGTATAGAATAACCGATCTCTAATATTTAGATGAGCACATTATGCTCAATTTGATCTATTATCTCATAAGCCACATTCATGGCATTATACCCGTCGATGACCGGAACAGGCGGATCGGAATCTTCCACTATTGCCTGATTGAACAGTTCCAATTCCAATTTTATTGCATTCACTTCCTTAATTTTCGGTTTTTCATATTTGACAAACTTCTTCATACCCGAGACCTCAAGTGAAAATAATGGGTTTGATGTGATCGGGTGGTCTGCTTCGTCCTTGCCATTTTCCTGCTCGGCTACCAATCGAAAGACTTCGGTTTCCTTCTTTGCAAAATCAACTGCGAAATAACCGTCAGCCTGAAAAATTCTCATTTTTCTCATGTTCCTCATCGAAATCCTGCTGGCGGTGAGATTTGCAACGCATCCATTGTCAAATTCAATACGGGCATTGGCAATATCGGGTTCTTCACTCACCACTGCTACACCGTTAGCACTGATCCTTTTTACATTGGCTTTGATGATGTGTAAACAAATGTCGATGTCGTGGATCATGAGATCCAGTACCACAGGGACATCTGTGCCTCGCGGATTAAACTGCGCCAGTCGGTGTGTTTCAATAAATAGTGGATTATTCAAATAGGGTAGCGCAGCTGTAAGCGCGGGATTAAATCGTTCGACATGTCCAATTTGAACCTTTACCTGCGCTTCTTCCGATAACTTCAACAAGTCCTTCGCTTCTGCGAGCGTGTTCGTCATGGGTTTTTCAATGAAGACATGCTTGGATTGTTTCAAACCCTTTATAGCACATTCGTAATGAGACAGCGTCGGCGTCACTATGTCTATTACATCTACTGCAGTAAGGAGATCATCGATGTCCTTGAAACTTTTAACACCAAAATCTTTTACAGCTTTATCAGCATTTTCTTGGCTAGGATCATAGATTCCGACAAGGTCGAAAGAATCTAATTCCTGTAGCAATTTGATATGGATTTTACCTAAATGGCCGGCACCAAGTACACCTATTTTAAGCATACTCTAAAATTTGAATTTAAACGCAAAAGTAAGGAAATTTATTCTCTAGACAATTCATAACCATCTAAGGTTGCAATGAGCCATAATCTCTAATTTCTTATATTTGCGCGAATGGCAGAAACGAAGACAGTAGCTTATCATACACTGGGATGCAAACTAAATTTTGCTGAAACATCCACCATTGCGCGCTCCCTGGGGGATGCAGGATATAAGAAAGTTTCATTTGATGTCGCAGCAGACGTGTACGTGATCAATACCTGTTCGGTCACGGAAAATGCAAACAGGGAATGCCGGCAGATAGTAAGAAAAGCGCTCCGCAACTCTCCCGATGCTTTTGTAGCAGTGATTGGTTGTTACGCTCAGCTAAAACCTGAGGAGATCGCAGCTATTGACGGGGTGGACCTGGTCTTGGGTGCGTCCGAGAAATTTAACTTGGACAAGTATCTCGCATCCGCCGGGGGAGTGGAAGGGATCAGAAGCACATTAAATAAGGCTTTGATCCACAGTTGTGAAATCAATGAAGTGCATGAGTTTGTAAATAGTTATTCGCAGGCAGAACGAACGCGGGCGTACTTGAAAGTACAGGATGGATGCGATTATAGTTGTGCTTTTTGTACTATTCCTATGGCGCGAGGAGAGAGTAGGAGCGATTCGATTGAGAATGTGGTCGCTAATGCGGAGAATTTGGGTAAGGATGGCGTTAAAGAAATTGTCTTAACCGGAATCAACATCGGAGATTTTGGGACCGTTCATGCAACAGCAGGAGCTGGAGCAACAGCAACAGTTGGGACAACAGCAAACTCAATCTCAAACTCAAACACAATCCCAACTCCATCCCCATCCGAATCTTTTTACCAGCTCATCTCTAAGTTAGATCAGATCAATTCCATAAGTCGCTTCCGAATCTCTTCAATTGAACCAAACCTCCTCACAAAAGATATAATTGAATTTGTCGCGAACTCCGCCCGTTTCATGCCTCATTTCCATATTCCGCTTCAATCAGGATCGAACAAGATACTCAGGAAGATGAAGCGCCGTTATCTCAAAGAACTTTACGAGGAAAGAGTGGCCTGGATAAAAGAACTAATACCGGATTGTTGCATTGGCGTAGATGTGATCGTCGGTTTTCCGGGTGAGACAGAAGATGATTTTATGGAAACCTTTGAGTTTTTGAAAAAACTGGATATCAGCTATTTGCATGTTTTTACTTATTCTGAAAGAGACAATACAGAAGCGATAAAAATGAGTGAAGTCGTTCCTCTGACAGAAAGAAAGGTCCGTAACAGGATACTTAGAAATCTATCCGAGAAAAAACGAAGGGCATTTTATCAGGAGCATTTGAATTCGTCCAGGCCTATATTATTTGAATCTGAAAACAAAGACAATACCATGTTTGGGTTTACTGATAATTATATAAAAGTGGTAACCAAATTTGATCAATCATTAAGCAATGAAATAATTGTCTCAAAATTGGCAGATATTAATACAGGTGGATTGGCCATTATTGAAGAACCATCTTTGCATTTAATTTGATTATAAAACCAAATCGGCACTGCTGATTCCATAACCTTAACCAAGTGTATCCAACTATTACCGACCTTATTAGAGACCTGACAGGTATAAATATCCCACTTCCTATTCAGAGTTTTGGATTTTTTGTTGCAATCGCTTTTCTGATGGCTGCATGGTTTGTATCCATGGAGATGAAACGTAAGGAGAAACTCGGCCATTTTAATACTATCCCAAGAAAAGTTTTGCAAGGTGCTCCTGCGTCTACTAAGGAATTACTAGTAAATGGATTGATCGGATTTATCATAGGTGCAAAATTGCTGTACGTAATATTGAATTATTCAGCTTTTGTAGAAGATCCGCAAGGAGCCATTCTTTCATTTCAAGGTAATGTTGTTGGAGGGTTTATCCTTGCCGCGCTTCTGGCGTATCTGAGATATTGGGAAAAGAATAAGAAGAAGCTGGATAAACCCGAATGGGTCACCGTTGACGTACATCCATATCAATTGGTTGGAGATATCACCATCGTAGGGGCAGTAGGTGGGTTGATAGGAGCAAAGATATTTCACTTTCTGGAATATCCCAATGATTTTCAGGCTTTCTTAAATGATCCGCTGGACTCTTCGTTTTTTAGCGGATTAACATTTTATGGCGGGTTCTTTATCGGAGGTGGCTCGATAATTTACTATTGCATGAAAAGGAAGATGTCTATACCGCATATAGCCGATTGCTTTGCGCCCGCCATGATGCTGGCCTATGGTGTGGGCAGGATTGGATGCCAGTTGGCAGGAGATGGCGACTGGGGTATCGATAATCTTGCCGCGCAACCCGGTTGGTTGAGTTTTTTACCGGGCTGGATGTGGTCCTTTGATTATCCTCATAATGTATTGAACCAAGGGATATACATTGAAGGCTGTGTGACCAATAACTGTTACGTCCTGGAAAACCCTGTATGGCCTACCCCTTTTTACGAGACGGTCGCTTCCTTCACATTTTTTGGTGTGCTGTGGGGAATTCGTAAACGCATTACAATTCCCGGTGTGTTATTTTCGATCTACCTGATTATGAACGGGGTAGAACGTTTCTTTATAGAGAAGATACGAGTCAATTCAATTTACCATATCGGGGGCGCTGAAATCACACAGGCTGAAATCATTTCCTCGGTGTTGGTCCTGATGGGGATTGTTGGACTGATTGTCTTTATAAGACGGAAGAAGAAAGTTTCTGCAGCTTAATTAAAACATTACCTGTCCGTAGCCTGTCGCAGTGCCATGCGGGTGTGCGACTACGGACTAGAAATTACAAGATAAGGTCCGTAGGTACTGTCATAAAATCCAAGTTAATTCATAATTATTTTTTATTTTTCAAAACGCCCTATCAACCCCAATTACCCAACGAAATTGCAGGTAGTTATCGTCCGTAGCCGGAATCCGATTCAAGAAGAATGGCATATCAAACCGCAGCGTTAACGGATTGATCATCTCAACTTACCTGTCCGTAGCCTGTCGCAGCGCCATGCGGGTGTGCGACTACGGACTATAAAGATCACGTCCAATAATTTGAACTACCAAGCCAAGCCTTGCAAGGGTACTTTTGTAATATGGGCGAAGGTGGCTATAAAATAAGAGACCAGCAAGCCATTCATTTCATAACATTTGCGGTAGTGGAATGGGTTGATGTATTTACCAAACAGGTTTATAGGGATATCATCTTAGACAGTTTACGCTTTTGTCAGAGGAAAAAGGGATTAGTGATTTATAGCTGGGTGATTATGAGTAATCACGTCCATTTTATTCTATCAGCCAGAGAAGGTTTTAACTTGAGTAATATATTAAGAGATTTCAAAAAGTATACATCGGTGAACATAATGCAAGCAATAAAAGATAATGAACAAGAAAGCAGACGAGAGCGCATGTTATCAATATTTAGGAAGGTGGGGAAAAGTAATAGTAGAAACGAAAGGAATCAATTCTGGAGACAGGATAATCAACCTAAAGAATTGGATTCAAATATAATGATGGATCAGAAGTTAAACTATATACATGATAACCGGGTGAAGGCGGGAATAGTAGAGCTGCCCGAAAATTATGTTCATAACAGTGCAAAAGATTACGCTGGTGAAAAAGGATTGTTAGAGATAGCTTTTTTAGACTGACAGGATAAGGTCAGTCGCACACGCTCAAACCATGGCTACAGACTACGGACAGAATTATTTATTCTTCAAAACGCTCTATCCACTCCAATTACCCAACGAAATTGCAGGTAGTTATCGTCCGTAGCCGGAATTCTATTTAAGAAGAATGGCATATCAAACCGCAGCGTTAACGGATCGATCATCTCAAGTCTCCAAAATCTCTTGATGGTAAGCGCCAACCCAACACCGGCATCCACACGTAGGTCTGAGAGCGCAATCGGATCCTCCGGTGCGTTAAAATTGATGATGCCGGCGTCTCCAAAAAGATAAGTGACCATTTGAAATGATCTCCTCAAAAAACGCGGGTTGAAAGGGATATACCGGTTAAATTCTAATTCTGCATTAACCGAAAAGCCCGTTGAACCACGATATATAAGATAGGTTGGTTCGTTGATCGTACCCTGTACCACATAATAACCGGCATAGCCTCGCATATTCAAACCTCCGCCATGATGGAAGTTGTTGGTGGTGCTGTCGAAACCCGCTATAGAAGCAGGAATGAAGCCGGCACTGCGAACATATTTATTGTCCATCATCTCTTCCGGACTGGCGCCTGCAAAGTATAAATCTGATTCGGGCGCTCGGTTGGAACCTGCACCGTATTGTCCGAAAATCCGGGTGCGCAGTTGAAGCTTCTTCAATCGCAAGCTGTTGATGCTGGTCATGTTGATGTTCGAGTAATCATAATCGCTTATCAATGCACTGGATAGTAAATTGATGTTGATCTTTCCACGTCCCTTGGTATAACGATAGTCATGTTGCAAGCCAATCGTGAGTGTATTATTGTATTTGCCTAATCCCCAGTCTTGTGGATGCAATAAGTAGGTGGTATCAGAGGGATATAAACGAGACATGGATTTGAATACGGCATACACCGTGTTTTTATCATCCGTTTCCTTTCGCACTTCTGCCCTAAAGCTATTTAGCCCATCCAGGCTCCTGCCATTGAGTATCAATTCGGTATGCTTACTGATATGATTCATGGGGGTCTTATAGTCGACATTAAATGAGATGGCATTAAAATTCTCTTCGATGTTTATACTTTTAAAATCCTTTCCTTCCAGCTTCCCTTGCCACACCCCTGTATTATACCAAACCGTAGCGCTGAAGATATGCCTGTAATTCATGTAATGTCCATTCGCATGAAGCCCAGCCTTGATCCCATCAAAGGAGTTGTACCAAATATCGGGTCGCCATTTGATCTCATAATGATGTCTGTCTGCGGAATTATAGAGTTGATGGTCAAACTCAATCGTCACCGGGACTTTCTTACTATTATCGAGAAGATTAATATCAGCTAACCTCTGACTGGGATCGATCATTACATCTTTGATACCGCCCGGTATGATCACATGCGCCTCATAAGTTGGTTGTAGTTTATCCCATCCATACCATTTGGGTAAAATAGTCGCATTCGTTTCTTTTTTAAACCAGGTATTGGGAATATAATAATCGTAGGTTTTGCCATCCCTGGCAGTAACCCTGAAGTCAATAGGCATTTGCATCCGTTCCTTCCGTAAGAATGTGATCACATATTCATTTTCTTCCTTTCCTTTTTTTACAGATTTAACGCTGTAGTCAATTCGTTTCGTGGTTTCCATCCATTGATCAAAAAACCAATTGAGGTCTGCTTTGGTATAATGGATAATGGCATCCCGGAAATCGTTGAAGTAGGGGTGAGCGATCTTCCATGTATTATAATAATAAGACATCGCCTGTCTGAAAAGCTCATCTCCCAGCACGTATTCCAGATTATAAAGCATGGTAGCAGTCTTATAATAAACATGCCTGTATCCGCCACCATGTCGCAATGCACCGTTGAAGGCAGAAGAATGAGTATTTAACGTTGCGTCATCTCCGCGCATGGCATCACCCATGTAGCCGCCAAATATTCTCCTATCCATCACGTTTGTTGGCTTCTTGAATTTAGCCACATACTTGTTTTCTATGGGTGTACGAATGATGTGTTCACCATCTATTTTCTTTACACACCACGCGGTCAGAAACTGCGTGAAGCCTTCGTCTAATGCTGCCCTGTAAGTTTCATTATTACCTACGATACCGAAGAACCAGTTATGGCCAATCTCATGTGCAAACAACCCTCTGTAACCGGGGTCGGATCCACCATCCAACGTGATCATCGGATATTCCATGCCGCCGACCGGTCCGTTCACGCTGATCATGACGGGATATGGATACGTGAAGGTGAACTTTGAATAAACCTCCAGCGCGTGGATCACCGCGTGGGTCGAATATTTGCTCCAAAGCGGTTCGCCTTCCTTGGGATAGAACGACATCGCCATAATCGGCCGCCCTTCGATCTCGCAGCCCATCGCGTCCCAGATGAATTTGCGCGACGAGGCGAAGGCAAAGTCGCGGACCATCTCGGCCTTGAAGATCCAGGTTTTCGTGCCCTTGGATTGAGTCTTTTCATTTTTTCGGGCTTCCTTTTCGGTGACGATCATGACTGGCTGGCTTGCTTTTCGGGCCTTGGCCAGCCGATCGCGCTGCTCGCTGGTGAGAACTTCGTCGGCATTAAGCAATTTGCCGGTCGAGGCCACCAGATGGTCGTCCGGCGCGGTGATGCGAACCAGAAAGTCACCGAATTCCAATGCGAACTCGCCCGAGCCGAGATACTGTTTGTTCTGCCAGCCGGAGAAATCGGTGTAGGCCGCCATCCTCGGATACCACTGGGCGACTTGATAGATGTAGTTCTTGTCCTTCTCACAGTACTCTTAACCGCCCCGCCAGGCATTGTCGTGCAGGTCGGCATCGATCAGTTGATAATCCCAGCGAATGGAAAACTTGACCGACGTGCCGCTGATGAGCGGCTGTGGAAGGTCGATCCGCATCATCGTCTTGACGATCGTGTGCGGCAGATCT
>JACZTA010000092.1 GCA_022573915.1 Bacteroidota bacterium
CATACAATTTCAAAACGTGCCACCTGCGACCGTGGGCGCAGTGGGTGTGTGATAGCAAAAGATAAAAGACTATTAGTAACCGGATATGTAGGCTCACCTACAGGCCTTCCCCATTGTGACGATGTGGGCCACGAAATGAAGAAAGTGACGCATGAAGATGGAAGTGTTACGAATCATTGTGTTAGGACGGTGCATGCCGAACAAAATGCCATTGCTCAAGCAGCGAAGCTGGGCGTGAGTATTGAAGGAGCTACATTATATTGCAGGATGACACCCTGCAGGACATGCGCCATGCTGATCATCAACTGTGGTATTAAAAACGTGATTTGTGAACGTAAATATCACGCCGGAGCGGAGTCAGAAGCTTTGTTGAAGGAAGCGGGAATCCAACTGGAATATAAAATTGATGAGGTGCAGAAGTACGAACACCAATAATCTATTTTCTGCTTCCTTTTCCTTTAAAGGGTCTTTTGGATTTCCCTGAAAACCGTTTGTTCGGATTGCGTTTGCGATTTGTATTACGACCGCCATATCTGGGTTTGCGGCCAGGATCATAATCAGGACCTTTCGGTATTTCCGTTGGCAACGCTAGTTTTCTTACTGTTGTACCGATCAACGTTTCGATATTTTTAAAATCAGCTTGATCTTTGTTGTTGATAAAGGTAAGCGCAACCCCGGTAGATTCAGCTCTGGCTGTTCTGCCTACCCTATGTACATAATCCTCTGCATCCTGCGGTACATTGTAATTAATTACCAGGCTGACATTTTCAATATCTATCCCACGCGATACAATATTAGTAGCTACTAAGATTTGAATTTTCTTATTCTTGAATGCCCGTAACACCTCTTCCCTCTGATCCTGATCCAGATCGGAGTGAATACCTTTTGCATCAAACTTGTTTTTTCTTAGATCAACTTCTATCTTCTTCACATCGCTTTTGGTCGCAGCGAAAACAAGTATACTCGGTAGGTTTTTTTCCTTGATCAAAAGGTTAATGAGATTGATCTTATCCCGATCGTGAACCAAATAGGCGCCTTGTATAATTCCTTCAGCAGGCGTGGAAAGAGCAAGACTTATTTCCTTTGGGTTCTTCAGGATCTTCTTACTCAGCTCACGGATCTTTGGAGGCATTGTAGCAGAAAAAAGCAAGGTCTGCCTCTTGGCAGGAAGATGATCTATGATCCTCATAATATCATCAAAAAAACCCATGTCCAGCATCCTGTCCGCTTCATCGAGGATCAGGCATTTAAGATTGTTCAGATTTGCATACTCAAAGGATAAATGTGCCAGAAGTTTACCGGGAGTGGCTACAATAATATCTGAACCTTTACTCAAAGAGCTTTTTTGCATTTCCCAGGACATTCCATCAACTCCTCCATAGATAGATGCGGAGTTCACAGGTAAAAAATATGCAAATCCATCTACCTGCTGATCTATTTGGACAGCCAATTCTCTTGTGGGAACAATTACTATGGTGTGAACGTGACTCTCTTTATTATTATCTTCTGCATCGTGAAGTCTGACAATTGAATCCAAAATTGGAAGAAGATAAGCAGCCGTTTTTCCTGTTCCGGTTTGAGCGCATGCAATCACATCCTCATTCTGCAGTACAAGTGGAATTACCTCTTCCTGGATAGGAGTCGCCTTTTCAAATCCCATGGATTTCAGTCCTTGCAGGATTTTTTCTTCTAGTTTAAATTCGTTGAAAGTCAAGGATAGGAGGTTAAAATCGCTGCAATATAGATATAAATGGCACGTAAATTGAAAGGACATGAAACCTTTACAATGCAATAATGTCATTGTAAAGTTTTAAATTTGCCCTCCTAAAAGAATAATATTATGCAATTGAAAACAACATTATATGGAATTGGCGTCATTACCCTGCTTATTTCTTCTTGTAGTCAACAAAATGATATTGCTAAAACAATATCTCTTGAAAACGAACGGGACTCTTTGAGTTATAGTTTTGGAGTAAATATTGGTTCAAAGCTCATATCAGATGGATATGACTCAATAAATATTGATGTTTTTGCAAAAGCTTTCGCCGATGTTTTTGGTGCGGCAGGCTTAGCGCTGACAACAGATCAATGTCAGGAGATCATCACAGAATATTTTGAAAGCAAACAAACTAGAAACGTGGACAATCAAAACACTCAAAACGACCCCACTGCCACAGGTGATAACCTGGCGGCAGGTCTGGCATTCCTCGAAGCCAATAAAAACAAGGAAGGTCTAGTCGTGCTGGAAAGCGGCGTTCAATATAAGATCCTAAAAGAAGGTTCCGGTGCAAAACCCACCTTGAATGACAGGGTCACAACCCATTACCATGGAATGCTTATCGATGGAACAGTATTCGATAGTTCGGTAGATCGAGGCACACCGGCTACCTTCCCATTGAATGGAGTAATCCAGGGATGGCAGATTGCCATTCAACTTATGGAGGTTGGATCGAAATGGATACTCTATATTCCGCCCCATTTGGCGTACGGCGACAGGGGAACAGGCCCTATACTGCCTAATTCAACGCTGATCTTTGAGGTTGAGTTGTTGGGAATCAATATCGAATAGAAGTGAGTTTGTGTGTGCGCGCATTCGCAATCCTTCACCAATCCTGGAGTGATTGAAAAAAGCTTCGGCGGGTAAAAGTGTGAGTATGGTTCTGATTGAACCTTATCAGATTAATCCCCGGTAATCAAGAAAATCTGGGTAAAACAAACCCGGCTTCAGTTAGCTAACCGAAAAGCCGGGTTTATATTATCGTAATGAAATGTCTATCTCATCAAGCTGATCTTCGACGTATAGATTTTATTATCATCAAATAACCTGATCAGATACAACCCGTCCGGGTTCTGAGAAATATCCAAAATCACGTTTTTACTTAATTCATAATCCCTGAAATATACGAGTGATCCCACCATATCGTAAACCTCTACCCTATTGATGTTACCATTTAACAGATCGATAGCAAAGGTTCCGAGACTTGGATTCGGATATATATTAAATGCCGCCAATGAATAGACAGGATCTCCAATACCCGATGGTTTTGGAATGACAACAACGGTACCCGTTGTCTGATCTGCACTGCATGGATTACTGACTTCAAGTGTGATTGAATAGGTACCCACCGACGTGTAAGTGTAGGTTGGGCTAACCGCGGTGGAAGTATTTCCGTCACCAAAATCCCAATCATTACCGGATGCATCAACAGACGTGTTTGTAAACGTTACAGATGTACCTAGTTCAACAGTATTGGCACTCGTGGTAAAAGCAGCTGCCGGCACTGCATAAATTTCAACATCCATTGAGATCGTATTCGAACCTGCTCCATTAGTGGCAATAAGGGTAACCGTATTGGTTCCTACTGTACCAAATGAGGCAGAAGGATTCGCTGTACTTGCAGTGGCCGGAGTTCCATTTTGAAAGGTCCAGTCTCAACTTGTAGCAGTCAGGGAATGATCATAAAAATTAATGGTGGCACCCACGCAACCTGCAAATGTGGAAGCGCTGAAGTCGGCATTAGGGGGAGCAAGTGCCGGAGCAGGTGGAACACTTACAACAGCATGAATAAAGAAATCTTCAAATTCAGCTGTTCTATAAGGTGCAATTACTCCACTCAGCACTTCATAGGTACGAATTGAATGAGGACCCGTTGTATCTACTAATATTCTTGTATTCTGAGGCGTAGTAAGGATTTCCCATGAAACATAAAATCCACCGGAAGTAAAATTCACCGGAGCAGGTAAAATAATATCTTGAGTTTGACCGGACGCATTGGTCGTAATTACGTTTCCTGCGACCACGGTTGAATCGTACATCAATGTTCCCGGATCCCCGTTGCCACCATCATCGTCCCATATTCTAACCCTGTAATCATTAGAGGCAATAGCGGTGTCGAGGTCCAGTAATGATAAAACTATTTGCTCCACATCATAGGGAGCAAACGGAGGTTCATAAAATACTGCCGCACCTTCAAAACCCATAGTCTGTTCAAATGAGATGTCTGTCCAGGATAAGGTAACCGATTGCATTCCAACCGTATCAATCACTTGCAGTTCAGTCTCAATTATATCATTTGCACCGTAGAGGTCATTTGACAGCAAGGTTTCAGTAATAACATGATACGCCCCGCTTGTAGCAGGGGTAAAAGTCGGCCCATAGGAGAAGTCGAGTGAAGTATTAATGTTTAATCCTCCTACCGCATAGTCCTCATCAAACAGGGCTGCACCTGTCGGAATACCAAACATAGAAATATAAATCTTGGTATTTATATCAAAAGAGGAGGCAACATTCACGTTACCTGTATTGGCAACATTTCCACTCACAATGGTTGCCGCGTTGTTTACTTCAAAATAGCCTCCGTTCTTATCGTTATCTATCCAACCGGGTTTAACATCCAAAACCTGAAAAGTAACTGTATCCGGATAGTCAAACAGGATTGCATAGGGAGCATTTGGCAATATATTAGATACCTGCAAGCCTATGGTTCCGTTGATATTCTCTATACCAATCACAACCGGATTAGTTGCTCCATTATAAGCAGGATCGTATGAACCGTTTTGTGTTTCATACTGATAGGTTATTGAATTATCTGCACCATTTAATATTATCTGGAATGTGTTCGCCCCACTAAATGTATTAATCATGTTCCAGAAAGGTACATCGATGTAAGAAATGATACACGTGTCGATATTGTTCGACCAATAAACCACGGAACCTGGATTTGCTGCGCCATCAAAGTTCAAATCTGTAAGCAAAGGTCCAAGAAAATTATTCTTTGAATCTCCAGTTGGTATGCTCGGGAATTCAACACCCACAGAAGATATCTGAATATCATTATTGAATGCTATATAACCGTTAGCACCAACATAAAAAGTAGAAGCCTGCGTCCAATAATATTGAAAGTTGAAGCCAATATTAAAAGGACCCTTAGAATTATCATCAGCCAGACCCGCAACCACAGTACCCTTAGAAGTAATATCTATCCAGTTATATGTTGGACCTTTTGAGTGCGTATCATCAAACCATTCATATCCGTAGGTATCCGGACCCCCTGAGTTTTGTGCAAACGTAGTAGTAAATCCAAATATCAGCGCTAATGTTAACAGCAATAACCTATTCATAATGAGGTAGTTTAGTTAATTATTAAAAATTTAATTTATACAAAATTAGCAAAAATATATTCAACAAAATCGTGTTGGAGTTCAAAATAACCACAGATTGTTTGATCACCTTACTTTGATCTTCCCGGCTATTTCTGCGGCTTTCTGTCTGAGTGCTTCCGTAGAAGATCCTACTTTATCGTAGGTCAGCGCCACTCCCATTCGCCTGTATTCCCTGGTAAAGGGTTTGCCAAAGATCCTGATATTAGAATTCGGATACGCCGCGGCTTCTTCCAACCCCTCATATTCGGGGATCGAGTGGCTCTCTTTATCGGCAAGTATTACAGCACTGGCTGCAGCCCTTTCCAATTTTAATTCAGGAATAGGCAGGCCAAGCATTGCCCTCAAATGTAAATCAAATTCGGACCAGGTTTGAGATCCGGCGAGTGTGACCATTCCGGTATCGTGCGGTCGCGGAGAAAGTTCTGAAAAGTAAACCCCATCCCGGGCCATAAAAAACTCAACACCCCAGATTCCAAATCCCGTTAAGCTCCTTGTAATTTTATCGGCAATATATTGTGCTTCCTTGAGTTGTGAATCAGAAACGTCGGCAGGCTGCCAGCTTTCCTGGTAGTCTCCCCTCTCCTGCCGATGTCCTATGGGCGGACAATAAAGCGTTGGTCCATTCTTTTGTGTGACCGTCATCAGGGTAATTTCAATTTCGAAGTCGATAAAGGATTCCACTATCACCTCATTTTTATCTCCTCTGCCTTTTGTAATGCCAATCTCCCAGGAATTTTCTATATCATCCACGGTCTTTATTATAGTTTGTCCTTTTCCGGAAGAGGACATTAATGGTTTTATCACACAAGGAATCCCTACTTCTTCCACCGCAGCGTGCATTCCTTCCAAGGTATCAGCATACCGGTAGTTGGCTGTTTTTACACCCAATTCTTTCGCGGCCAGATCACGAATCGCTTTTCTGTTCATTGTATAATCAGCCGCTTTCGCGCTGGGAACAATTTGAATTCCATTTTTCTCATATTCATAAAATCGCTCAGTCCTGATCGCTTCGATCTCGGGTACAATGATATCAGGTTTATGTTTTTCAACAATAAAATCCAGTCGTTTGCCATCCAACATGTCAATTACCTCCCTGGTATCAGCTACCTGCATGGCCGGTGCATCATCATATGAGTCCACTGCGATCACATATTCCCCCATTCTTTTAGCGGCAATTACAAACTCCTTTCCAAGTTCTCCGGAACCCAGCAACATTATCTTTTTCATCAATTATTGGTTTCTGTAAAAGTAGTCATCTTGCCAACGAAAGGAAAGATTTTGAATCTTCTTATCTTTATAAAAAAGAAAAAACATGTTTGGAAATATACTGGGTAAACTCGGTGAAATGAAAGAGAAAATGGCCGAGGTAAAGGAGAAATTGAATCATGTAACGGTCACCGGCGAAGCGGGTGATGGAAAGGTTCGGGTAACTGCAAATGGTAACAGAAAACTAACCGAGATTAATATCTATGAATCTTTGGTGAAAGAAGGGGCCAAAGTTAATCTTGAAAGGTTAATTCTTGAAGCGAGTAACAATGCGCTTGATCAGGCAGAGGAGATCAACGAATCTGAAATGAAGAAAGCTGCAAAAGGGTTACTTCCCAATATTCCGGGGTTGTTTTAAGTATCAATCAGAATTTTCGGGTTTAACCTTATACGTCCAGCCATCTTTGGCATACCGCCTGTTGCTGGTTAAAAACCATGGACTCATCCCCACCTCAAACACCAAGAACCCTGTTACAAAATCTGTTAATCCTCCAATTAAAAAGGCGGTATTCGAAGTCGCCAACCCACGCGTAAGGAATACCAGACCCGCAGTTGCTTGAATCACTCCAACTACAACGAACGGCATTGCCAATAGTATAACGGAGTTTGTTACGACAGAAAGTTCACCAACCATGGTGAGTTGCTTAACTCGCAAAGTGCGTTGCCCTATCACAATAATACCATCGCGTAACTCGTTTACCTTACCTCGGTGTATTGATCCTGTTGAATCCGTTTTATACATGACAAAAGTTCCTTCCTTGATATGTTTAACTTTTCCGGTGTTTTCTTGTCTAAGTTCAAGAACTGACTGAGAACTGGATAATATAGGGGAAATCAGGAGTATGAGAAGAAGGATTCTTACAAACATCGTGCAACGTTTTTATGTTGGATTAGATCTTAGTTACAAGAAGAAGTTTAAGTTAATAATAATTTTTTATTCCAGCATAATTTTCATAACTTTGGTTACGCATCTTAAATTTGTCATAACATGAAAAGATTAATCCTGACAACCGGCGCCCTCACGCTATTATTCTTAAGTTCTTGCACCATGATCCTCGTCAATGATGGGCGAGGCGGTCATAGTCCAATGCAAATTGTTAACGGTCAGTGGCGATGTGATAAAAATACCATCACGGACGCTAATACTGTTACGGATAATCCTACGAATGTTGTCAATGTTTGGTTTAACGCGACCGCTGATGTTGGTGCTTTTTGTGAAGGAACCTGGTACATGACTACATCACCTGAATCGGAATTCCTTTGGAGCATTGATGGAGAAGGCACCGAGTTCATCATCAAAGAGAACCCGACGAATGAAACATTCTGGACAATATTGCATCTTGACCAATGTTTATTCACGATCAGTCGTGTAGAAGATGATGTAGTTTATGAGATGGAATTCTCCCGAGACGATTAATACCTGTCTCAGGATATTTCTTTCTTCTACCTAAAGGAGTAGCTCACTCTGATTCTCTCTGACTTTACTTTTAGTTTTGTGATGTAGAGGCCTGTCAACTCATTAGTATTCTTGACGTGCGTGCCCCCACAGGGACAGCCAACACCTCCAACTGTCACCACTCTTATGGGCTTGCCGGTTGGAATATTCTCAGGTACAAATTTGCACAGTACTTCCAATTCCTCCCTGGTATCCACGCTCTGAGATGTGATCTCAGAGCCGGTTTGAATCATCTTCTCCAATTCACGATTCAGAGCTTCTATCGCTGCGGGTCGTTCATCCACTTCTATGAACCCCGTATACTCGACATATGATCCTTCTCTGAAATGAAAACCTTTGCCGGAAGGAAACTCCCTATCTATATTATACATTGCAACATCAACCAGATGGCCGCCTGAGTGGATCTTACAATGCAACCTCCTATTCTCCTCGTTAATTTTCAACTCTACCGGTTGGCCCTTATTCAGGTTACCGTTGCTGAACTCTCCAATGTGATGGACAATTCCGTCCTCAAACCTTGTTTCCTGAACATCAAATTCTACTCCATCTCCTGAAACGATACCGGTATCGTACGGCTGACCACCTCCTTGCGGATAGAAAATTGTCTTGTCAAGAATGATTGATTTCATACCTTCTTCCCTATCCCGCATCTCAAGTATAGTGGCTTTGGATTCAAAGAGATACGAATCGTCAAAATATATAAGCCGGGTTTCTTCCGTCATGATTAATTATTTTTCAGCGATCATAAGATCGGATTGTCCTTGAAGGGTAACCTTCCTGATTTTTTTGAATCCGGCACGTTTAAGCCAATCCCGGTACTGGGTTTCACTGTATACATTACCCTCACTTGTTGCCAACATCATATGAATTCCAAATAATGATCCCTTATGCGGCAAGGAATGTTCATCATTCATTATATAATCCATGATCACTACCTTACCCTTGGGCTTTAAAGCCTTATAGGTTTTCTTGAGAATTCGTTTGTTCTTTGGAGGTCCGAATATATGAAGAATAGCAGCTATTAAAATGAGGTCATATCCCTTTCCATAAGAATTATCATTTATGATGTCGAGTGGCTCAGTTTTCAATCGCTTCTGGAGTTTATCTTCTTTGATGTATGATTCTGCTACCTTTATCACCCCCGGAAGATCCGCAACTACACCGGTAGCCCCGGGAGCAATTTTTAGCAGCTCACGAATAAAGATACCTGAGCCTCCACCCAGGTCTAATACCTTTCCTCTCCAGATATACTTTTTAAGTTCTTGAGCCATTTCTTCTTTACGAAAGTGAGCTCTGGCCTCCATGGCGTGAATAAACTTAGGATTAAATAATCCTTTTCCAACTGTTTTAAATTTGATCGCTTGTCCCTTTTTAACCGCTCGATCCAATTCACTCCACATCTCGTATCCCCTGTGCTGTAACCGTAGTATTGGCCTCAAATCAAATTCTGCATGATCTGTAAAAAGCAATTCTGAAATTTCGGTGCATCTGTAGTTTTCTCCTTTCTTTTGGAGTAGTCCCAATCCGGTGAGAGCATCACAGAATCTTTTTAACCCTTCCTTGTCTTCAGATTTTCTCTTTACCTCACCGATACTCCGGTACTCGCCTGAAAAACGATTAAATAGATTCATTGACGAGGCAGTCGTGATCAAGCGTCCTCTTTGAAATGCACTTATGTCTTCGAATAGATGGTCCACTAAAGTCGTGAGCTGGTCATGATTCATGTCGATAATGTTTATTTTAGGAGAATTAAATTCCTTGCATCAAATTTCAAGAAAAGTCCCTTTTAATGCAAGCTAATAAAGGTTTCTCAGAATAATGCCCATCTATCAACTCACAAAAAGAATTAAATTTCCGGCAGTAGAGAATGCGGAGGCGAGTGGCCTGTTAGCTTATGGTGGTGATCTGAGCACGAAGAGACTTATTAAAGCCTATGAATCCGGGATTTTTCCCTGGTACTCGAAAGGCGAACCGATCCAATGGTGGTCACCCGATCCTCGCTTTGTTCTATATCCTGATGAACTTAAAGTCAGCGTTAGCATGCGACAAATAATCAGGTCGGGTAAGTTTAAGATAAGTTTTGACAGGGCTTTTGAAGATGTGATCGTTGCCTGCCAAACCATTCGGAGGAAAGATCAGGATGACACGTGGATCACGGACGAAATGAAAGATAGCTATTGCATTCTTCATAACGAAGGAATTGCGCATTCTGTAGAAGTATGGAATGGAAAGAAGTTAGTGGGAGGATTATATGGTATTTCAAGGGGTTCCTGTTTCTGCGGCGAGTCAATGTTTTCCCTGGAGAGCAACGCTTCCAAGGCAGGTTTTATAGAGTTAGTCAACCGTCTTAACCAATTGAAATTCAAGATGATAGATTGCCAGGTTTACACCGAACATTTAAGAAAATTAGGAGCAAGGAGTGTCAAAAGGGAAAAATTTATAAAACAACTCAAACTCAGCCTGGAGGATAATTTGATCGAGGGGAAATGGAATAACCATTCGGCCTTTAAGCAAAACCAAAAAGCAAGTTAAAACCGGAAAAACTAACTAAATATTAATGCTACTCAGCTTTTGTAATCAGGAGGGCGATCAATCCGAGTATCAGTATCACTGTTAATATCAGACCCATCGGGAACATAATTTCAAATATTTATTCATTAATAATTAAACGAGTATTGTTTATTATATATTACGGAGTTCAATACAAATAGTTGTCTTTAAAGCAGAGATTATGACGAATGAACACGAAATACAAATACCTACCCTTGTGCTGAATAAAAATATCGCCATTCAAAACTTGGAACGTATGGTTAAAAAGACAGGAGATAATGGCATTGCGTTCAGGCCTCATTTCAAGACCCATCAATCGGCAGAGATTGGTGAGTGGTACCGGAATCTGGGAGTTGATAAGATTACTGTGTCATCGATCAGGATGGCCTTATATTTTGCAGAGCATGGATGGAGCGACATCACAATTGCTTTTCCGGTAAATCTTCGCGAAATAGATTCCATAACTAACCTTGCTGCTAAAATAAAACTTAATCTCCTGGTAGATTCCCCTGAGACCGTACAATCACTGGATGAAAATTTGGATGATCGTGTAGGAGTGTGGATTGAGATAGATACAGGAGATCATCGTTCCGGCATTGATTGGGAAGATCGGGAAATGATCAAGCGTATTGCAAAAGTAATTCTCGAAGGCGATAATACCGATTTAAGAGGACTTTTGACCCATTCCGGATTTACTTATGATTGCACAACAAAAGAGGAGATCATTGCAGTGTATAATAGTACCGAAGAAAAGATGAATGGGATTCGTGACTCCCTCAGCGATCTGGGCATTGAAATTCTGATCTCTGTCGGAGATACGCCATCATGCAGTGTGCTCGATCAATTCGGTAAGGTTGATGAGTTGCGACCGGGTAACTTTATTTTTTATGACCTTATGCAATTGCAGATCGGCTCATGCAAAGAAGAGGATATCCCTTTAGCCATAGCCTGTCCTGTGGTCTCGAAATATGAATTGCGCCAGGAGTTAATACTCTATTGTGGAGCAATTCACGTTTCAAAAGATTATATCGAGATCAACGGGACCACGAAATGTTACGGGAAGCTTGCAAGCAAGTCCGGACCGGGCTGGGGCAAGATCATCGATGATAGCAATCTCTATTCCATTTCGCAGGAACATGGCGTATTAAAGGTGGATCGGGATCTAATTCAATCCACTAGTATAGGCGACTTTGTTTATATCATACCTGCACACTCCTGCCTGACGGTTAACCTGATGGCTGATTATTTAACCTTGGACGGGGAGTGGATTGGAACTATGAATTCGGTAGTTACTCCGTAGTCTTCGGCCGACTGTCTATTAACAAGAGTTCAATGTTCAATGTTCAATGTTGAGTCCACTCCGAAAAGTGTAAGAATAGATCATGCCACAAAAACACGAAAACACAAAATTTTACAAATGATTGATATTTAATTATTTATATTTTGTGTTCTTTTGTGATTTAGTGCTTTTGTGGCGAAAAATGACTTTTAGGAGGGGACTCAATGTTCAAGGTCCAAAGTCTAACGTCCAAGATCTTCTGTTTCCGGTTATCCGTTCAATGTTCAGAGGCCGCAATGTTTGATAGCTGTTAACTGATTACTGCCAACTGATATCGTTGCAATAGATTACGATAAGTTCAAACAAACTACTTCCCCACCACCAACTCTCGTGTTTCATAAATTTTTAGCATATAAAGCACTTTTGACGGTAAGTTGGAGGTGCTCTTTTTATAAAAGTGGCAGCCGGCAATTGGCAGTTGGCAGATCGTATTAATCAATTATCACTAATCAACTTATGAATGATCAATGATTATGGTAGTATGATTGATACTTTGACGACTGTCCGAATTTCTTTAGGAGAGCAGTACTGATGCGGAAGACTGATTGCTAACTGCAAATTGCCAACTGTTTACTGATAACGTTCAAAGCCTCGCGAGAATCCTAAACAAACTACTTCCCCACCACCAACTTCCCCTGCTCTTCCAACTGCCCATTGATGAATAGTTTATAAATATACATCCCGGTTGACCAGGTTGAATTGGAAATGGTGAGTGTGTGACGGCCGGGTTCTAAAGAATAGGCATTGGTCTGAATTCCGAGTATATTATAGATGACCAACTCTCCTGTTTCATCAGTTTTTAGGATATAATCCATACTTATTCCATTCCTGTCTGACGGATTTGGGTAAAATGACGAGATCTCATGCAGGCCGGAGCAGTTTTCATCTACAGTTACAGTTACGCTAACATTTCTATTTATACAGCTGTAATTACGATTCTCTGTTGTATCGATGATAGTGAGATAATACGTTGTTGTCTTATCCGGAGAAGCAAATGGTTGAGCTATGGTCTGATCGCTCAATCCCTCCGATGGTGACCATTGATATATGATTTTATCTACTTGAGGTGACCCTAAAAGAGCGGTATCGCCAACACATATCATAGTATCCTCCCCAGCGGAAGCTGCATAAATAGGCAAAGGATCTAGATTATAATTAGGCATATTAGGTAAAGTAGCTACTAAGTAAGAATCAATATGAGATGGCTTCGGTGGATAAAAGTCACCTATATAAATCGCCCTTTGTTCAAAATTTGAAGCATTACCTAAACTATCAGGATCATGAATAGTGTGAACAAATGATGCACCTCCACAGC
>JACZTA010000093.1 GCA_022573915.1 Bacteroidota bacterium
TATAGGCTTTGGGGTGAGTGTCACAACCGGCGATATCAAACACGACGGATGGATCGACATATACGTCGCAAACGACTTTCTGCAACCGGACTTCTTCTATATAAATAATGGTGACGGAACATTTTCTGAAAAAAGTAAGGAAATGTTAAAACACATGTCCTTTTACAGCATGGGAGCTGACATTGCTGATTTCAATAATGACGGATTACTGGATATCCTGGTTGTGGATATGATGGCTGAAGATAATTATCGCCAGAAAACGATGATGGCTGCTATGAGCACTGATAACTTCTGGAGGTCTGTAGAGTATGGCTACCACTATCAGTATATGCACAATATCTTGCAAGTCAACAATGGAAATGGAACCTTTAGTGAGATAGCTAACTTATCAGGAATCGATAAATCAGACTGGAGTTGGAATCCGATCCTGATAGATTTTGATAATGATGGCTTGAAGGATTTCTTCGTGACCAATGGAATCAAGAGGGATGTAACGGATAACGATTTTAGGGATAAGATTTATAATTCCGGATCAGAAAAAACACTTTCAGTGGAAGACGCATTGAATCTTGCGCCATCTACTAAAATTAGCAATGTCATTTACAAAAATAATGGCGATCTCACATTTACAAAGAAAACCCAAAGCTGGGGAATGGATATTCCTAGTTTCTCAAATGGTGCAGCGTATGCTGATTTTGATCTTGATGGTGACCTCGATCTGGTTATAAATAATGTAGATGAACCGGCATTTTTATTCAGAAATAATGCAGACAGATCACAAGGGAATAATTATTTGAGAATTGATCTGGTTGGAAATAAATTAAATATGTCGGGATTGGGAACAAAGGTTAAACTTTTCATAGATAACGAAGTGCAATATTTGGAGCATGGAGTTACCAAAGGTTATATGTCTTGTCAGGAAGATATATTGCATTTTGGCGTTGGAAAAGTCGAAACAATTGATTCAATCGAGATCATTTGGCTCGATGGCAAATATCATAAACTTTATGATGTTGCTGTTAACCAGGTGTTAATACTGAATCAGAAGGATCCTGCGCAAACGAAACCCGGAACTAAACAGGGCGATGAGTTACTATTCGTAGACGTGACCGGAAAATATGGCATCGATTTTACTCATCTGGAGAACAAATACGATGATTATGAGAACGAGATATTATTACCGCATAGAATGTCGCAATTCGGGCCCAGCATAGCGGTAGGCGATGTAAACGGTGACGGGCTTGATGATTTTTATATAGGAGGCGCTGCAGAACAGAGCGGACAGCTTAATGTTCAAAACCAAAACGGAACCTTCATCCGTACGAACATCGTTACCTGGGAGCAGGATAAGAATTATGAAGATCTGGGAGCATTATTTTTTGATGCCGACGGAGATGGAGATTTGGATCTTTATGTGGTGAGCGGAAGCAGCGAATTTCAAATTAACTCGACGGACTTGCAAGATAGGTTGTATATAAATAATGGTGAGGGCAGCTTTACCAGAGATGAGGATGCACTGCCGCAGTTTTACGCGTCTGGATCCTGTGTTGTCGCGGAGGATTATGATCAGGATGGTGATCAGGATCTGTTCGTTGGTGGCAGAGTGATTCCGGGTAGATATCCTTTTCCTCCCAGAAGCTATCTTTTGCAAAACAACGGGGGTACGTTTACGGATGTCACCAAAGCTATTGCACCCGATTTAATAAGTCCCGGAATGGTAACTTCTGCTGTTTGGAATGATTACGATGAAGATGGAGATATGGACCTGGTGGTAGTGGGTGAGTGGATGCCCATCAGTTTTTACAATAATGATAACGGGGTTTTTACGGACAAATCATTTGATCATGGTATGGAATACACCACCGGTTGGTGGAATAAAGTGATGGCAGCAGATATAGATATGGATGGGGACGATGACTTTCTGTTGGGCAACCTTGGGCTGAATTATAAATTCAAAGTATCCAGGGAAGAGCCGTTGCATATTTATTGTGACGATTTTGACGACAACGGTTCTTTGGATATTGTATTGGGCTGGTACCTGGAAGGGGAATGTTTCCCGGTGCGTGGGCGGGAATGTTCTTCTGACCAAATGCCAAATATCAAAGACAAGTTTAAAAATTATAATGCCTTTGGCAATGCAACCATAGCCGACGTATATGGCGATAGGTTAAATACAGCCTTACAACACTACGAAGCGAATCTGTTTGCTTCTTCTTATATGCGTAACGATGGGGATGGAAATTTTACAATTAGCAGTCTGCCATTGGAGGCGCAGTTCTCGACAGTGTTTGGTATTCTCGTGGAAGACTTTAATAGCGATGGTAACCTGGATGTGCTGGTTGCCGGTAATTTTTATGTTTCTGAAGTAGAAACGGGAAGAGCGGATGCAGGAATTGGTTTATTCATGTCCGGAAATAATAACGGGGATTTTAAACCTGCGACAGTTCTTTCATCTGGTTTTTTTGCGCCGCATGATACGCGGGATCTGGCTCTGTTAAATACGAACAGGATAGGTGAATATTTGATATTGGTGGCTAATAACAATTATAAATTGCAAGTGTATCAAGTCAAAATGAATGGTAAGAATCAAGGTGGTGACCAACTCACCCTGAAATAAGATGACGAAGAATTTCAACATACTAAGCTATATAGTAGTGATGGCGTTGATCGTTAGCTGTAATTCTCAGTCTGAAAATTCGGAAATGGAATCAGCTTCAGGATTTCAGTTGTTCACCTTATTAGCGGCAGAAGAAACGAATATCTATTTCGCCAATAATATCATTGAGGATGAACATCAGAACTTTCGTGACTTTGACTATATGTACAATGGAAGCGGGGTGGCCATTGGAGATATTAATAATGACGGATTAATGGATATTTACTTCACAGGCAACAGCGTTGACAATAAATTGTTCCTGAATGAAGGCAATATGGTGTTTAATGAAATAACTCAGAGCGCGGGCGTTACTGCACGCAACAGTTGGTGTACAGGTGTAACAATGGTGGATATCAATGACGATGGATGGCTCGACATATATGTATGCCGATCTTACAGCGATGGGAACGCTGATGCAAGAAGGAATTTACTTTATATAAATAACGGAAATAACACGTTCACGGAAAGTGCGAAAGCTTATGGAATTGATGATCTGAATTACTCAAGCCAGGCTACCTTTTTCGACTATGACCGCGATGGTGATCTGGATATGTTCCTCGGAAATCATCCCCGGGACCTGATAGATAATGTACAAGACAGGTTGTACCATAGAAATTATCCCATAATGACTGAAAGCGATAAATTATTTCGCAATAATGGTGATGAAACCTTCACAGATGTTACTGTTGAGTCGGGAATACTTAACTATGGTTTTGCACTTGGTATCATGGCAGGTGATATGAATAATGACGGCTGGACTGATATCTACGTTGCAAATGATTATGAGGAAGCTGATATGCTCTATATCAATAATCAAGACGGAACATTTACAAATACGATCAACAAAGCTGTAAAGCATATCTCCAATTTCGCAATGGGCGCAGATCTGGCGGATTATAACAATGATGGCCTGCTCGATATTGTAGTACTCGATATGATGGCTGAAGATAATTATCGTCAAAAAACAAATATGAGCGCCATGGCACCCTCCAAATTTTGGGACATGGTCGATAATGGCTTTCATCATCAGTACATGCGCAACAGTCTTCAACTAAATAATGGAAACGGTAGTTTTAGTGAGATTGGGCAGCTGGCCGGAATCAATTATACAGATTGGAGTTGGGCCGCCTTGTTTGCTGACTTTAATAATGATGGTTTCAAGGATCTGATCGTAACAAATGGTTATCGGAGAGATTCACGGAATAATGATTTCAGGGCGATGTACAAGGAAATGATAAAGGAACATGACAATAAAATTGAGGCTATTGATATCGCGCAATACCTGGAATTAATGCCGGTGAATAAAATCAGTAATTATTATTATGAAAACACCGGTGATTTAACCTTTATCAATAAGACGCGTGAATACGGATTCGATCGTCCGAGTTTTTCAAATGGAGCGTCCTATGCCGATCTGGATAATGATGGCGATCTTGATCTGGTCATTAATAACCTGGTTGATGATGCCTTTATTTATAGAAATAACCTGGATCAGCAGGATCAAAATAACTACCTGCGAATAAAATTAAACGGAAAACCCGGTAATAGCCTTGGCTTGGGCGCTACCGTTACCCTTTTTAATGGTGATGATATTCAATATCAGGAGATGACATCGACCAGGGGATATTTGTCATCGGTGGAAAATATATTGCATTTTGGACTTGCCAATTCTACAATGGTTGACAAAATTGAAATAAAATGGCTAAGCGGAACGCAACAGGTTGTTCAGAATATTGCTTCAAACCAAACAATAGAGTTTGATGAGGAGAAAGCCGGAATAATTGATCAGGTTAGCGTGGATCCAATAAATACTTTATTTACAGACGTGAGCAACCGCATAATCATTGATTTCACGCATCAGGAAAATGAGTATGATGATTATATTAAAGAGAGCCTGCTCCCACATAAAATGTCACAGTTTGGTCCCAATATCGCTACGGGAGATGTCAATAATGATGGAAAAATTGATTTTTACATCGGTGGTGCCTCAGGACAAGCCGGTGTCCTGTTTATTCAAAAGTCCAATCTGTCTTTTGAAGCAGCTCCGGTGCAGCCATGGCATACTGATAAAAAACAAGAGGATATAGGAGCTGTGTTTTTCGATTCTGATGGAGACAACGATCTCGATTTATATGTGGTTAGCGGAGGAAATGAGTTCGATCCGGATTCCAAAGATCTCCAGGATAGGTTATACCTGAATGATGGTGAAGGCAACTTTACGAAATCCGTAGATGTACTGCCAGCCATGCGATCCAGCGGTTCCTGTGTTGTCCCCGGGGATTATGATAAGGATGGTGATATAGATCTCTTTGTAGGGGGACGGTTGATACCCGGAAATTATGCTTTTCCTGCCAGAAGCTATATCCTGAATAACAATGGGGGACGTTTTACGGATGTCACAGAATCAATGGCACCGGGCCTGGTTGAAGCCGGAATGGTGACCTCTGCTCTTTGGACAGATTTTGATAAGGATGGAGCGATGGATCTGTTTGTAGTGGGTGAATGGATGCCCTTAAGTCTTTATCATAATGAAAATGGAAATCTGGTAAATAGTACAGAAAAATACAACCTGCAGAATACGACCGGATGGTGGAATCGAATCGTACAAGCGGATATTGATGGGGATGGTGATCAGGATTATATAGTTGGAAATCTTGGGTTGAATTATAAATACAAGGCTTCTGTGGAGGAACCATTACACGTTTATTGTAGTGATTTTGATAGAAACGGAACGATGGATATTGTTCTTGGATATTATAATCAAGGAGAGTGTTATCCGGTTCGGGGAAGAGAATGTACATCTCAACAGATTCCCTTTATCAAGGAAAAGTTTGAAAATTATGAGTCCTTTGGTTTAGCTACCCTCTATGAGGTATATGGAGATGATCTGAATACGGCCTTACATCAAGAAGCAAAGCTGTTTGAATCCTGCTATTTAGAAAACAAAGGTGAGGATGGTTTTGCAGTCATTCCGTTACCCACCAGAGCCCAGTTTTCTACGGTATTTGGGATCATTCCCGAAGATTTTGATAAGGACGGCCACATGGACCTGATCATTGCAGGAAACTTATATGTGTCTGAAGTGTAAAAAGGAAGAGCAGATGCAGGCATAGGATTATATTTAAGGGGCAATGGGAAGGGTGATTTCACGGCAGTTAATGTTACTGAGAGTGGCTTTTTTGCTTCTTATGATGTGAGAGATCTCGCCCTCCTCAAGATTAATGATAACAAGTCGCTGATACTGGTGGCAAATAATAATGATAAGATTCAGGTTTTTGAAGTAGGGACAGAAAATTCTGAACAGGGTAATGAAAGTCTGGCTCAAAAATAACTTGAACGTTGGTTAAAATACAAGGATATGAAAGGATATAAAGCATTACTTTTTCTCGCGCTCCTGGCATTCCTGATTGCAGGTTGTGATAACACTCAAACAGAAACTGCACAGACGGTCGAATCTTTGGAATATGACGAAAATGACCCGGTGCTATTTACATTACTGAGTGTTGAGGAATCGGGAATAGACTTCACGAATAATATTATTGAGGATGACCAGAATCACATTTTCGAGTATTCCTATATGTATAACGGAGGTGGAGTTGCCATTGGCGATGTCAACAATGATGGTTATGAGGACATTTATTTTACCGGCAATATGGTTGAGAACAAACTCTATATCAACAACGGTGATATGAGTTTTAAAGATATTACCGCATCTGCAGGCGTTGCTGCAAAGGGTAGCTGGTGTACGGGTGTTACCATGATCGATATTAATAATGACGGGTATCTGGATATTTATGTTTGCCGGTCCTATTTTCCTAAGGATAGCGAAAAGCGAAAAAATCTACTATATATTAATAATGGTGATCTCACTTTCACAGAAAAAGCTGCAGAATATGGTTTGGACAATGATGCCCACTCAACTCAATCGGCGTTTTTCGACTATGATAAGGACGGCGATTTGGATATGTACCTGGCTAATCATCCGAGTGAGTTTTATCTGGATAATGAGGTTAGGGTAGGGAAGTTTCATGATCCCAAGCACAAATTCAGTAATACTCTTTACGAAAATGTTGATGGCAAGTTTGTGGATGTCACCGAAAAAACGGGCGTGCTCAGTTATGGCTATAGTTTGGGAGTGGGTGTAAGTGACCTGAATAATGATGGTTGGCCTGATATATATGTGGCTAATGACTATAGGGAGCCGGATTTTTATTTGATCAACCAAAAAGATGGAACATTTAAGGAAAGTCTGAAAGAGCATATGAAGCATACTTCTTTCTTTGGGATGGGCGCAGATCTCTCCGATTTCAATAACGACGGCTACCTCGATATTGTGGTCGTGGATATGCTTGCTGAAGATAATTATCGTCAAAAAACCATGATGCCTTCAATGAATACCGACTTGTTCTGGCAGATAGTGGATTGGGGATATCATTACCAGTACATGCATAATACCTTCCAGATCAATAACGGGAATGGCAGTTTTAGTGAGATCGCTAAGTTGACAGGCGTAGCCAACACCGATTGGAGTTGGGCAGCGTTGATGGCTGATTTTGATAACGATGGGTTCAAGGATCTCTACATCACCAATGGATTTAGAAGGGATGCGCGAAATGTTGATTATAGGGCTGAACTGGATGAAATGATCGAAGAAGGGGGCGGAAAGATACCGTCAGGGCATATTCAGGAAGTCTTGGATCTCATACCTGTCAATAAAATAAGTAATTATTATTTCAGAAATAATAGAGATCTCACATTTACCAAGAAAACGGTTCCGTATGGTTTGGATGAACCGAGTTTTTCAAATGGTGCGGCTTATGCCGATTTGGATAATGACGGTGACTTGGATATTATTGTAAATAACCTTACCAGTCCGGCATTTATTTTTGTAAATAATTGTAATGAGGTTTTGGATAATAACTTCTTACAAATCCAACTTAAAGGAATTAAAACCAATGCATCAGGTATTGGAACAAAGGTAACGCTGATATTTGAAGATGGATCTATCCAATATCAGGAACTTAGTGTTTGCAGGGGTTTCCAATCCTGTGTTCAAAATATATTGCACTTTGGATATGAAAAGGATCAGCAATTGACTACTGTGCATGTAGAATGGCTTGATGGTAAAGTACAGGATATAATCGATCCGGAACCTAACCAAAAACTGGTAATTTATCAAAAGGATGCCGGGAGCAGGTCTGAACCCTCTCAGGAAATCATGTTAGTGTTTTCTGATATAACTGACGAGATCGGATTTGAATACACTCATTCTGAGAACTCTTTTAACGACTTTAAAGTGGAAACGTTATTACCTCATAAGATGTCCCAGTTTGGGCCTAATATCAGCGTAGGGGATGTAAATGGAGATGGAATGGAAGACTTTTTCGTGGGTGGCGCTTCCTGGCAATCGTCGGAATTATATCTTCAAAATACCGAAGGGAGCTTTGCACTTGCGCCAAATCAAGCTTGGTTTAATGATAAGGTGCGGGAGGATCTTGGATCGTTATTTTTTGATTGTGATAACGATGGTGATCTCGATCTTTATGTGGTAAGCGGTGGAAATGAGTTTTCTAAAGGATCTCAGATGCTTCAGGATCGACTGTATCTTAACGACGGTTTAGGAAATTTTATTAAATCCAAAGGCAGGTTACCCAAAATGCGAACCAGCGGTAAATGTGTCGTTGCCGGTGACTATGATAACGATGGTGATATAGATCTCTTTGTTGGTGGCCGGCTTATTCCTTTAAAATATCCTTTCTCTCCAAGAAGCTATATTCTTCAGAATAACGGAGGAGTTTTTACTGATGTAACTAAGGAGATTGCCCCTGATATGACGCATCCTGGAATGGTTACTTCTGCTTTATGGACTGATTTTGATGGTGATGGTCAGCTTGACCTTATAATAGTGGGAGAATGGATGCCAATAAGTTTTTATAAAAACGAAGGTGGTAAGTTTATAAATAAAACGGAGGAATATGGATTTGGGAATTCGCGAGGTTGGTGGAATAAAATTGTTTCTGCCGATTTTGACAAGGATGGAGATCAAGACTACGTAATCGGAAACCTCGGTCTTAATTATAAATACAAAGCGTCTGAAAGAGAACCATTCAGTATCTATTGCTACGATTTCGATGAATCCGGTAATCTGGATATCGTCCTGGGTTATTATAATAGTGGTGTATGTTACCCGCTGCGCGGAAGAGAATGTTCATCCGGGCAAATGCCATTTATTAAAGAAAAATTCAAAAACTACGACAAATTCGGAAGCGCAACCTTAGAGGATGTCTATGGTTCGAATCTCGATGAGGCCTTGCATTATGAGGCAACTAACTTCTCTAGTTCTTACATGGAAAACAAAGGAAATGGAGAGTTTGTATTACATTCGCTACCTGTCGAAGCACAATTCTCCTACATATTTGGAATGTTGGCGGAAGACTTTGACGATGATGGTAATCAGGATGTGCTGCTCGCAGGTAATTTTTATGTGCCGGAGGTTGAAACCGGTAGAGCGGATGCAAGTATTGGACTCTATTTGAGGGGAGATGGCAAGGGTAACCTTACTACCGTGAGAGTCACTGAAAGTGGTTTCTTTGCTCCGCTGGATGTGCGGGATCTGGCGATGATCAATGTGCAAGGCCAAAGAATAGTCCTGATCGCTAATAATAATGACAAAATGCATGTGTTTAAAGTGAACACGTCGGATCCTGTGATTGCCCGGGGTTCTCTCAATAAATAAATATAGGTTCTTCTCCCTCTAAACAAAATTTTAACAACCTTTATAGCTTGTAATGCGAGATGAGAATAATATTGTCAGCTCCGTGACAGTGCCACTGCTGTTTCTAGGACTCATATGGATTATTCATATAATTCACCCTTTTATCGACGTTGACTGGGCAACTTACGGTATTTTACCAAGGCAGTTAAATGGCATAAAAGGTATTCTCTTTTCTCCACTCATCCACGGTAATTACAAGCACCTGATTTCTAATTCTGTTCCATTGCTGCTTTTGGGTACCGCGACCTATTATTTCTATCCGCGGGTTGCTACAAAAGTCATAGTATTAATCTATCTCCTGGGAGGATTACTGGTATGGTTGTTTGCGTGGAAGGAAGGAACCTACCATATAGGTGCAAGTGGATTGGTCTACGGTTTTGCATGCTTCATATTCGTCAGTGGCATACTGAGGCGGGATACCAAGTCGTTGGGAATTGCGCTTATTGTAGCCTTTCTTTATGGTAGCTTAGTATGGGGCGTGTTTCCTGGTGCAAAGGGAATCTCCTGGGAATCTCATCTCTATGGAGCAGTAGTAGGTGGTATCCTGGCGTTTGTCTATAAGAACGTTGACAGATTACGTTATGATTGGCAGGATGAAGACGATGATGATCAGTATATCAATACACCTCTTGGTTTTTGAGCGTTATTCACCATTCTTCAGTCACACGTTCGTTAAGCGGCATGGATACTCAATCTTCAAAAATCGTTGATGGGTGTTGGATATTGGGTGTTCAATCGAGTTGAATACCCAACACCACACACCTAATAATGGATTACGAAGCTGTCATTTTCTCCATGAGCGGGTGGTAACCCGGTGAACTAAGGTCATTATTCATTATATTAGTCTGGTAAAAATATAGACGTTAATAATAATTCACTGTATATATGTTCCGACTTTATCTTATTTGTTTCTTGTGTGTACTGATTAGTTCCTGCGGATCTGAAAATTCCAACAATGCTAATGACGATACCGATGCTGAAACGGAAGGGTCGGAATATATGTTTAAGATGTTGGAAGAACTGGCGGAGAAAATGAAGCAGAATGATTACCCCTATGGCAACCTGGACCAAGCCATAAAACTCACAAATCTTGAAAAAACAGCTCCCGAAAATCAAAAAGTTACACTTAAACTTCAAAAAGCAATGCAGCTTCTTCTGGCAGGAGAAACGACGCCGGCACTGAACGAATTTATTTATCTGTATAAAGCGTTTTCAAATGCGCAAGGTGTCGATGACGCGACACTCACGATGCTTCAGAGTACACTGGCGATCGCGTACATGCGCCTGGGAGAGCAAGAAAACTGTATAAACAACAATACTCAGGAATCATGCATTTTGCCCTTCACCGAAGGTGGGTTTCATAGCGATACGGTTGGGTCGGCATCAGCCATTATTGAGTATACGTCGCTTTTAAATCGTCACCCGGAAGATCTCCTCTATAGGTGGTTGTTGAACGTAGCATATATGACATTAGGCAAATACCCTCAGGAAGTTCCCTCTCAGTGGTTGATACCTGAAAAAGTGTTTGAATCAGAATACGAGATTGAAAAATTTACGGATATCGCTTCCATCCTGGGTTTGGATGTCAATGGTTTATCAGGCGGAAGTATTATGGAGGATTTTGATAACGACGGGTACCTTGATATAATGGCCTCCTCGTGGGGATTATCGGATCCCCTTAGATATTTTAAAAATAATGGAGATGGCACTTTCACTGATCGTACTATTGAATCAAACCTGTATGGAATATTTGGTGGGCTGAACATGATTCACGCTGATTATAATAATGATGGATTTCAGGATGTACTGGTTTTGAGAGGTGCCTGGCTCATGGAATTAGGTGATCATCCGAATTCATTATTGAGAAATAATGGTGATGGCACTTTTACCGATGTAACCAAAAATGCCGGTGTATTGTCATTTCATCCCACCCAAACCGCCGATTGGGGTGATTTTAACAATGATGGATGGTTAGATCTGTTCATAGGAAATGAAACGACCGCAGCGGACGATCATGCTTCTGAACTTTTCGTGAATAATGGGGACGGTACATTCACGGAAATCGGTGCACAAGCGGGGGTAGAAACGAATTCTTTTGTAAAATCCGCTGTTTGGGGTGACTACGATAATGACGGTTGGCTGGATTTATTTCTTTCCTGCATGGGCAAAAAAAATAAGCTTTACCATAACAACGGACCGGATGCAAACGGAAATTGCACATTCACAGATGTGGCTGAACAAGCAGGTGTAACAAATCCGATATACAGTTTTCCGAGTTGGTTCTTTGATTATAATAACGATGTGTGGTTGGATATTTTTGTTTCAGACTTCAGCGTAGAAAGGTATGGAAAATCGGCCGCGGACGTTGCTGCAGATTACTTAGGATTGGAAAGTGAATCGGATAGATCCAAGTTATACAGGAATAATGGAGATGGCACTTTTACTGACGTTTCCGAGGAGGCCGGTGTAAGTAGAGTACTCTATTCAATGGGTAGTAATTTTGGTGACATCGATAATGATGGTTATCTGGACTTTTATTGCGGGACGGGTGAACCTGATTTTTCGGCTATTTATCCGAACAGAATGTTTCGAAATGCAGGTGGTAAGTTTTTTCAGGATGTTACTTCCTCGGGTGGATTTGGACATATTCAAAAAGGACATGGAGTGGCGTTTGGCGATCTGGACAATGATGGGGATCAGGATATTTATGCTGTCATGGGTGGCGCATATGAAGGAGATGTCTACCAGAATGTACTCTTTGAAAATCCGGGAAATGAAAATAACTGGATCACACTTGTTCTTGAAGGGGTGAGATCAAACAGAGCTGCCATTGGTGCACGTATCAGGATCAACGTTTCAGAAAATGGATCAAGCAGAGATATTTATAATACTGTGGGCACCGGTGGAAGCTTTGGTTCTTCGTCTGTCAGGCAGGAGATTGGCTTAGGTAAAGCATTGATGATCAATGAGATAGAAGTTTTTTGGCCCGTTACTGGCAAAAAACAGATCTTCATGGATGTTGAAGTTGGTAAGTGCTATAAGATAAAGGAAGGGGATAACCGGCTAACACCACTACCCTATAATAAGATCGATTTCCCCCACACCGGAGGCGCTCATCAACATCACTAGTTAAATTCACATACTGAGGATCTTCAAAAAGCGGCGTTCGGTGTTCGATATTGGGTGTTCTCTACCTTGCTTTTGTGTCAGGTGTTATTATTTGACATGGACAGTAATTCAAGCCGGTTCTCAACACCTGACACGGCCAATATCTATCAATTTAACCTTCTCCTAATGCCGCAATTACCAATATACTATTTATGAGACTGCATCTTCAAAAATCGGTGTTCGGTGTTCGATATTGGGTGTTCTATCCCATTAAATGCAGTTTACCGAAATACTGAAGAATTACACTTCTGGCGGAATATTGGGTGTTCTCTACCTTGCTCTTGTGTCAGGTGTTATTATTTGACATGGACAGTAATTCAAGCTGGTTCTCAACACCTGACACGGCCAAATCCAACACCGAATAACGAAGATGTCTTATATTCCATCAATCAATAATCATCACCCTATCCAGTCCTTTGAACTCCGGCGATTGGATCGACAAGACCTTCATCAACTCCTTGGAAGTTACTCTCAC
>JACZTA010000314.1 GCA_022573915.1 Bacteroidota bacterium
ATTGTCATTGTTTCTCTGGTTGCAGCCTGTGAAAAGGTTGACATGAATCTCTTGATAATTAAATCATAAACTTTTTGCTCTCTTTCATTAAGGTCTTTTGTAACATTTCCAGTTGGGTAGATAGCAGGATGCGCCGGATCTGTTTTTTTTCCGTTATTTGGATTTAAAGGTTTTTTTAGTAAATTTTTTATTAACTCTGAATAATTATTTTGTTTCGATAATTGAGTTAATATTTTTTTATATCCTATCTTATCTGATAGTTGTTGAGAAGAGGTTCTTGGATAAGATATAACACCTGAGGTATAAAGTTCTTGTGCAATACTTATTACAGGCAACTCCCTCCGAGACTGAAGCTATTGCTACCAGTCGTCATTATAATGTACAGGATATGTTATCACAAACCAAGGGACAAAATTCCACTCAAAGTGATCTAAAAATGAAATCAATCTCTAAAATGGAAAATAAATTAAACAAATTATTTGAAGAATATGTACAGACTATGATAGATATAGAAATCATGAATGCCATAATTCCTCAGATTAAAAAAAAAATAATTATTAAAATTGTTTTCAAATAATATACCTTCTTTAATATCTATTGAATAATACGCATCGTATTCATCCAATTTCAGTTCACCGGTCAATCTTGCCAGATGTTCGTCAGGCATGATAGGCATATCCTTTTTAAGCTTATCAATATGTTCCTGAGTGAGTTTCACCGGTGGCAGGTCCGGTTCTGTAAAATACCGGTAGTCATGAGCCATTTCCTTTGAGCGCATGGTGAATGTTACTCCCTTCGCTGCGTCAAAGCTCCGGGTATCCTGAGTGATTTTTTCACCTTTTTCTATGGCTTCGATCTGTCTCTGAATTTCATATTCTATCGCCTTCTTGACATTACGAATAGAATTCATATTCTTAACCTCCACTTTCTCACCAAATTTATCTGCTCCCTTTAACCGGACAGACACGTTTGCATCGCATCTCAAGCTTCCTTCTTCCATATTTCCATCACAAATATCCAAATATCGCACCATTCTTCTAATTTCACTTACAAACTCAAACGCTTCATCTGCAGATCTCATATCCGGTTCTGAAACTATTTCGATCAAGGGCACCCCCGCCCGGTTGAGATCGATCAAAGAATAATACGGATCCTGTTCATGATTACTCTTACCGGAATCTTCTTCCATATGTACCCGCGTGATTCCAATCTTTTTTTCTTCCCCGTTCACTCCCAACTTCATGTATCCGTCACTGCAAATAGGTGTTTCAAATTGAGAGATCTGATAACCTTTCGGTAAATCTGCATAGAAATAATTTTTACGTGCAAACCGATTCAACTTATTGATCGTGCAGTTCAGGGCGAGGCCCATCTTAATTGCGTAATCAATTATTTTGAAATTAAGTTTTGGAAGAGTGCCGGGGTGTCCGAGGGTGATAGCGCTTATATTAGAATTAGGCGTACCGCCAAACTCCGCGGAATCATTTGAAAACGCTTTCGTATTGGTAGAAAGTTGAGCGTGAATTTCCAACCCTATTACCGGTTCATGTTTAGATGTATCCGTCATTTATATTATAAATAAAATCGGTTAGATTTTTCTCGCAATCTCCCGGGCCTTCTCCAAAGCTGCTTCCAAACCTTGAGCATCCTCTCCGCCTGCTGTCGCATAATGCGCCTGCCCTCCGCCGCCGCCTTTAATCTCTTTAGCCAGTTCTTTTACAATGGATCCTGCATCCAGCTTTTTTTCCTTTACCAGTTTCTCATCGATCATGACGGTCAAACTCGCTTTTCCGTTTATCTCTGCACCTATCACTAAAAACAAATTTTCGATTTCATTCTTTAGCTGAAATGAAAGATCCTTAATGCTGGCAGCCGAGTCGATGGATATTTTTTGGATGATGAGGTTAGCACCATTCTGCTTTTCTACACTATCAGCCAAATCCGCTTTTATATCCTTTGAAGCATTTTTGTTCAATTGTTCCTTAAGTTTTGCCAACTCGATGACCTTTTCCAGATTCTCTATAATTTTTCCCTTCAAATCCCTGGGATTATTCAAAAGTGTGCTAATCTCCTCCAGTTCCTTAAGCTTATTATTAACCAGTTCATCAGCTTTTGCCGAAGTAACCGCTTCTATCCTTCTTACACCTGCAGCTACGTTGCTTTCGGATGTAATCTTAAAGATTCCAATTTGTCCGGTGCCCTTAGCATGTGTACCTCCACAAAGCTCAACGGAGTCACCATACTTTATTACCCTCACCAGATCGCCGTATTTCTCTCCGAACAACGCTACAGCGCCCAAAGATTTTGCTTCCGATTTGGGTATGGCTCTTTTTTCCTCCAATGGTATGTCCTTTCTGATGCGTTCATTTACAAATTCTTCGATCTTTGTCAATTCATCCGGCGTGACCTTTTCATAATGCGCGAAGTCAAATCTTAAATGATCCTCATCCAGATAAGAACCCTTTTGCTGAACCTGATCACCAAGAATACTTCGGAGTGCCAGATGTAATAAATGCGTAGCACTATGATTACTCACAATTAGTTCGCGTCGTCTTGCGTCAACTTTCACCAATAAATCTGCTGATAGATCTTTAGGCAGCTTTTCAGTTATATGTATGATGACATCATTTTCTTTTTGGGTATCCAGGATCTTAATTTGTTCTTTTCCATTCTGAATAATGCCGGTATCTCCCACCTGCCCGCCTGACTCGGCATAGAACGGGGTGTAATTAAAAACGATATGGAAAAACTCTTTTCCCTTCGTCTTTACCTTCCTGTACCGGGTGATAAGAAGTGTGGTTTCGATATAATCATACCCGATGAATTCTTCCACATCATCTTCGAGCAGTTGTATCCAATCTTCTTTTTCAACAACAGCTGCATTCCGCGAGCGGTCCTTTTGTTTTTTCATTTCTTGCGCGAATCCCTTTTCATCAATTTTGAATCCCTTTTCTTTAGCTATCAATCGGGTCAGGTCAAGTGGAAATCCAAAAGTATCATATAGTTCAAAGGCTTGTTTACCATCCAGCTCCTTCTTTTTTGAGCCTTTGACCCGTGCTTCTTCAAATTGACTTATCTTCTTCAATCCTTTCTCGAGCGTTCGTAAAAAGGCGGTTTCTTCTTCCATCACCACCTTACTGATCATCTCCAGTTGGGCCTCCAGTTCAGGAAATACATCCTTCATTTCGTTCGCCAAAACAGGTACCAATTCATGCAGCAGGGGTTCATGATATTTCAGATT
>JACZTA010000094.1 GCA_022573915.1 Bacteroidota bacterium
CCTACAACATACAGAAAAAGATTGGCGCCGGGGGTATGGGGACGGTGTACCTCGGCAAAGATATCCAGACCGGTCAACAAGCGGCCGTCAAGGTTCTGCCGGCCTCGTTTTCTCGGGAAGCAGGAGCGATCGCCCGCTTCACTCGAGAAATCGACGCTCTGAAGAAAATCACTAATCCGCACATCGTGAAACTGTTCGACAGCGGCGTGGACGAGAATGAGACGTATTACTATGCCATGGAATACGTGGAGGGCGAAACGCTCTCCTCTCGACTCCGGAAGGAAAAGCGGATCGGTTGGCGGGAAGTGATCGAGATTGCCGTTCAGATCTGTTCGGCTTTGAAAGCGGCACACGATGCGGGATTTGTGCATCGTGATCTGAAACCCTCCAATCTCATTTTCTCCGGGGACGGGACCGTCAAACTGACCGACTTCGGTGTCGCGCAGGTCTTCGCATCTTCGAGATTGACGGCAACGGGAGGGATCATCGGCACGGCAGAGTACATGTCTCCCGAACAGGCACAGGGACAACGGGTCACCAAAAAAAGCGATCTCTATTCGCTCGGTGCCGTGATGTACGTCATGTTGACCGGCCGCCCTCCCTTCAGCGGCAAAACAACGCTCGACATTATTCAAAAGCATAAATATGCCGGGTTCGATCGTCCCAGCCTGATCGCATCCGACATGCCGCACTGGCTGGATGAAATTGTCTGCCAACTGCTGGAAAAAGACCCCGACAAGAGAATCCCCGATGCCTATGTTCTGTCGCGCCGCTTGCAGGAAGTTCTGAAGAAAGTGGAACTCTCCATGCAGGAGCAGACGATCGGATCCGAAAACGACTCGGGGTTTGCCCCCACAGTCGCGGCGAACCAGAAGGGTCATGAACCGGGCGTGGCGACTTTGATGCGCGACATGATGAAAGCCGAGGTGGAAATTGCTCATCGGCCCTCAGCCATTGGGTCTCTTCTCAATAATACGTGGGTTTTAACAGGAATGCTGCTGTTGTTGATTGTCGGAGGAATTATCTGGTTCAGCGGCGAGACTCTCTCTGCGAAAGAACGCTTTGAAAAAGGAACGGCTCTCATGAGCCGTCCGGAAGGCCCGGATTGGATCACGGCTCGGGACGAATTCTTTCATCCGTTGCTGAAGTCCGATCCCGATCGCTGGAAAGCAAAAGTGGAACCGTATTTGCTCGATATCGAACGATACGAACTGATGCGCAGCCTGAAAAATCAAACGCGAAAACGCCTGCGGCGTGATTCCGCCCCCAAAGGGGAAGTCCTGCGAATTCTACGGTTGGCGTTATACCATAGCGACATGGGAGACGTATTCCGCGCCCAGCGGATGCTTTCGGCTTTAGGCACGCTGATTGAACACGATCCGAAACACCAGGAATTGTACCAGTTGTCGCAAAAACTTTTAGAAGAGTTGCGCTCCGAACAGGTGACGAATCCTCAACGAGATTCCATGCTGACAACTGCCATGGAACATGCCGACAACCTGGCGGAGGAAGGAAAACTCACCGAAGCGCGAAAAATCTGGGAAAGCGTTCTTGAGCTTTATGGTGATGATCCCGGAGCGGAAGAACTGGTTGATCGCGCGCGCGATGCACTGAAAAATAATAAGCAATAACGTAACAGCATAGCCGAATGCAGCAAGTCAATTTTTTAAGCCCGTCATAATTCTGCCCCGAAACATACTTGTCAAAATCTATTTTAAAAGGAAGTTTAACGCTGGGAATATTTGCTGCCCAACCATAAGCACTATTACCTTTTAATCGAACGCCCACATTGTTCAATACTGTGCCGTTTATTATAACACTGTCGGATCTCATGTAGGTTTTATTTCCCGTTATTTTGATCTGCCCGTAATAATAGGTAAGAGAGTCCCAATAATTGGGTTGTGAGAAGTACATCTGTACATCATGAACTAAAGCTGCATTAAACAAGTTATCGCCCGGGTTTTGAGCAGAACACGCAAATCCATATGAAAATAATGATACTAGGATTATCAATTTGATCTTATTCACTGTCTTATCTTATGAGGTTTGTTTACAAAATAATGCGTTTACACCTTTTACCTTAAACACATAAAAGTATTTTCCTGTCTTAACAATATAGGCAGTAATAGAAGGGAGTACGATGTGTCGTGAAAACGGGAATAAAATACCCTAACCTTGGATAAATAGCAGTATGTAATAATCTACTTATACGTAACTATTCAATAATGAGTTTCCTGGTCATGGTTTGATCACCGGCATCAATTCGGATGAAATACATACCTTCAGATAAACCTAACTCATTTTTATTGATGTCGAAACTATAACCTCCCGGACTGTGAGATCCTAGATTTTCACTTAGAACAGTTTCACCTAAAACGTTAAATAATAAAATAGAGACATCCGCATTTTCCGTCAGGCCATACGTCATGACCGCATTTGAGGTAAATGGATTTGGGTATATATTAACATTTAAAGACTTCAGAGGAACTTCAGGAATACCAACTGTCAGGCCTCCGTCAGCGCCAACAGCCACACCGGTATACACTTCAGTAGAATTGTCTTCAATAACATATGCGATAACTGAGGCATTAGCTATGGTAATTGGATCCTGAGCCGTTGTCAGATCAAATACGTAAGTGGTTGTGAATAAGCTACCCTGGGTGGTGGATCCGGTAATTGGATCGCCCCATTGACCGGTAAGGTCTTCCATAAATACATGCATGTGATTATGATTAGGACCATAATTAGCCTGATACGTGTTAATACTATCTTCCAAAATATGGACATATAAGCTGTTATTGGCGGTCACGGTAGAAGTATAATAAACTTCCACGAGTACAGTTAGCGTCTGGGCACTAGCATCATAGGTAGAAGATAATCCAATGTTCAATGGTGAGGGTTGTTGTAAAAGAGTGTAAGTATGAGAATCCCAAAGTGATAAAAACTGCATTTTATTACCATTGGACCATGTCTCTCTGTTAATGAAACAACCGGGCATAAAAGCCGAACCCGCATACGAAGTACTAAAAAATGCATCAGGATAATTTCTTCTGAGATCTTGATCAGTGCTATAGGGGATAGTGAAACTTGTATTAGATGGATGATATCCAATCACATATACACGCTCCGGGTAATTTTTAATAATCTTCTCAAGCTCCATATGGCCCATATGACAGCCTGTGCATTTAACTCCTGTGAAATTTTCGAGGACTACATTTTTATTAGCGGGATATGTTCCAACAATTGTTTGGGCAGTGGTAACTGTAAAGAATCCGCAAAATAAAATTGCTAAGGAGGAGAGTAGAAAAGTTTTCATAATGTTATTTTTTAAAAAATAAAGATGGATTTCCACGTTAAATCTAAGCAATATTTTAATTTTTATAAAATAACTTAACATAAAATAATAGTTGGTATATTTTGTTGATAACCAACACTTTACACTAATTATAGCTATCAGACTTGAAATATCTTGATCCGATTCAGATAGATTGTTTAAATTTAAACGTCTTCAATAAATATGACCAATGAAATACGGTTTTCTAATCAGTGTACTCCTGGTTTTAATTTTTCCACTAACAAGTTCTGCGCAGCAAAGAATGTGTGGTACTGCATTGTTTCGAATGTATCTATCAAGTAATTCTGCATCTCAAAATTGGTGTGGCACTAACAAGGTTATGGTGCCTCTTAACGAGCAAGGAGTTTCAGATCTTGCCCGGGTACAGAAATATATAAATGCGATAAAAGCATCTGATTCCAGAACCAATGATACCATCTACATTCCCACGGTCGTCCACATTTTTCATTATAATGGTTTCGGTAATATTTCAGATGAACAGGTTAAGGATGGGCTTCGCGTTGTCAATGAGGACTTTAACAGACGCAATGCTGATTCTAGTTCTACCCGGGATATTTTCAAACCGTTTGCTGCCAGTATTCCCTGGAAATTTGTTTTGGCAAAATTGGATTCAAATGGAAATCCGACCACCGGTATCACAAGATATGATACGGTACTTATCCCGCATCCGGAACCAACCGATAGTAATTTCGATAATATCAAAAAGGTTAGTCATTGGCCACCCGACATGTATTATAATATTTGGATCGTTCGGGCTATCGCCGGGGGTACGATAGGTTATGCGCAATATCCCGGAACAGGATTTACCTACGGCGGCCCGTGGAAAACATGGGGGATCGTGGTAAATTATCGTTATTGGGGTACGATTGAATCCTCCAATGATGATGGACGAACGGGTACTCATGAGATAGGCCATTCCTTTGGACTATACCATACATTTCAAGGATCTAAAACCAACTGTCCAACGCGCTGTGACACCTCCGGTGATTTTGTGTGCGATACTCCGCCTTGTAAATCTTCGTCGGGATGCGTCCAAACCAAAAATACCTGCAATACCGACACAATGGGCCCTGCACCTTATGTAGTAGATTCAGTTGACCAACTGGAAAATTACATGAGCTATAATAATTGTCAGAACATGTTCAGCAAAGATCAGCAAGACAGGATGCAAGGTTATATGGATGCATTTCAAAATATTCAAGATCTGATCTCACCGGCTAATCTGGTTGCTACAGGAATAGTTTGGGCAGCCGGAATTCCGGTAGCGGAGCAAATCCCTGAAATCCTAATTCATCCTAATCCGGCTTCGCGATCTGTAAATATTTCGATTTCGCTTCTTGGAGAGCAAGCAGTCGTGATGTTGATCGACCTGATGGGAAAAGTCATAGTGGCACAGAAGGTAGATCGGGGAGGTGATGCGAGTTTAGATACAAGCCAATTGCCATCCGGGATTTATTTTGTTAGGGTAGTTTCTGAATCCATTCTTGAAACCAAAAAGTTGGTGGTGCAGAATTAGCAAACTACCTCCAACTTGGCTGAACTCTGTCTTCTTTAATTTTCCCTTTTATTTCTGAACAAGCATTCTTATGTTCTTTACATTATTGTTATTTATTGCAAATCTGCATATATAAATACCATTGGGGACTTTTGATCCGTTTTGATTGGTGCAATCCCATTCAATTGTGAACCTGCCGGGTACCATCTTTTTGTAAACAAGTTTTTTAATAAGGCTGCCTTTTATATCATATATGCTAATATCAACATCACCTTTCCTGAATACACCATAATTAATACTCGTAAAATCACTAAAAGGATTGGGGACATTTTGCAATAAATATCCAAGATCACCCAATTTTTTAGATTCATCTATGCCCGTATTGGAATCCAGAATAATGTCAAATTCACCCTGCCAGTTATTATCAATATCTTTAGTCAGGGGTATAATCCTGTTCACTGCATCCGGATCGGAAGCCCATGGGTCTGTTGGGATGAATGGATCGCCTTGAAAATATAGCTGTGTGGTTAAATCTGTATGTCCCTGAGCAGATGCTTTAATATGAATATGCTTGGGCCGGAATTGCCCGCCTCCTGTGTCGTAAGCGCCTGGCAAAATGGTTTCAAAGCTATATTGTCCATTTGCATCAGTTTTCATTTTACCTCGCAGATTATAATTATTGGAAGTATCGTAAGCCCCGGAATCGTCAGCATGCCACACATCCATCAGGGCATCTTCAACAGGCGTGATACAATCAGAAGTGAACACGTTTCCCTTTATGAATAATCTATCGCCGGGTTCATTAATATCGGCTAATTTTGTTGTAAAAGGTGCGCCTGATTTATAAAAAGGCCCTAGAATATCGGCAGTTGTAGGAAGACATCTTACAATTGCTCTATATATTTTCCCAAAAGAAAATTTTGAAAGAAAGATGGATGCGAGAGCCGCTAAGGATCCCCTTTGAAGAAATTTTCTGCGGTTCAGCTCTTTCTTTTTAATTACGCTTTTATGCTCAATTCTTTTTTCTTTATTGTTCATTTCTGGTTAATTTGCTTTCAACCGGATTCCTTATTTAGCTAATACCATTTTCCTCGCCCGCAAAGTATTACCTACCCTTAAAATATAAAAATAAAATCCGCTTGAATGATCTCTTGCATCAAAATGCACCGAGTAATCTCCCGGGTTCTTTTGTTCACTCACCAAGATTGCAATGAGCCTTCCAAATTGATCATAAACTTTTATTGATACTTCAGTGCTTTCTAATACCCGGTAATCTATTCTTGTTGATGTTCCAAACGGGTTAGGATAATTTTGCCCGGTACCTTGAGGAAAGTTATTATCAATCTCCTCTCGCAAACTCACCACCGTATCGCATAACACACTATCAAAGGTGACCGGATTTCCTACGATCGTTGCGGTATTACTCACTATTCCTCCAAAGCTTGTATTTAGTGCCGGGGAGCTAACAATAGTTGATGGATTACCTACAACTATACCTGATGGACACAGGTTACATCCGGTATTACCATTACTATCCGTCCTGATCAGATATACACTACTTTCCCCAAATGAGCCTATGGTATTATCTCCAGCGACAATATATCCGCCATTGGCAATTTGCTTTACGGAATATCCTTTTGCTCCGATTTCACCTGCAAAGGACTTTGTCCATAAGGTATCGCCATTTGCAGTTGTTTTGATTAAGTAAGCAAAACTTCCTTGTTCACACGAATCAGCTGTAAAATGATATCCTGTAATGATATACCCGCCATCGCTTGTCTGTTGAACGAAATAACCCTCATCATCATAGCTTCCGCCAAAAGTCTTTGTCCATAATGTATCCCCGTTGGGATCCGTCTTGATCAAATAAACATCAAACTGTCCTGCTCCAAAACTCCTGGAGCTTCCAACAACAATATACCCGCCATCTGAGGTTTGCTGAACGGAATTACCAACATCTCTGTCAGTGCCACCATAAGTTTTTGACCAAAGGATATTTCCAGCAACATCAGTCTTGATCAAAAGGACATCCCTATCTCCTGCTCCAAAGCTTTCCGTCATTCCGGCTATGATAAACCCACTATCGGCGGTTTGTTGAACAGAATAGCCAAATTCACCAGAAGATCCACCATATGTTTTAGTCCATAATGTATCACCATTGATATCAACTTTAATCAAATATACGTCGGCGCTTCCTGCTCCAAAGCTCTGGGTCCATCCTGCGATAATATACCCGTTATCAAACGATTGCTGAACAGAAGTTCCAAATTCAAAGTCGCTTCCTCCATAAGTTTTCGTCCATAAAGTATCGCCATCCAGGTCTGTCTTGATTAAATAAACATCTAACTGTCCCGCACCAAAACTATCCGAGTATCCTGCTACGATATACCCGCTATCTGTTGTCTGTTGAACAGCAGTGCCAAAATCATAACTATTACCACCATAAGATTTCATCCACTTTACATCTCCAATGGAATCCGTTTTTATCAAATAGACATCAGTGCTTGGTGCTGAGTTAAACCCGGCAATGATATACCCGCCATCAGCAGTCTCCTGAACAGAATGACCTTCTTCATCCCAGTTTGAATTATAAGTGTTTTGAAACGTAATCTGGGCACATAAAAAATGTGAAATGAGAAGTAAGAGAATTACCGGAATTACTTTAAAGTAGTTCATTCTATTCTTACCATTTTATTTATTCAATATTATCTTCTTAGTAATAATACTTTCAGCCGATCGAATAGTAACAAAATACAGTCCGTCCGGTAAATGGGATATCAAATAACTCTTATTAAGTGCATTATTTACATCATGAAAAATATCCTTATAAATAATTTCACCTAGAACATTTGAAATATTTACCTCAACGTCCTGATTTTGTATATTCTTTAATTCAATCGTAATGCGATCTGAAGCAGGATTTGGGTAAATACTCAATACTTCTTCATTCAAATTGATATCATTTATTGAACTAACTCCTCCATTGTTTGTTTTTAAAATTGTCCCGTTGTCTCCCACGGCGTATCCGGTATTTGCATCTGTAAAATGAACTGAATTAAGTCTACTGGTGAAGGTAGGCCCGGAATCTTGCCATTCCCATTGATTTCCTGAATCGCCAGTCTTATAAATAGCACCATAGTCACCTACAGCATAGCCCACCTTTTTAGTAGGGAAATTAATTGACCATGGGACTGCTCTCTTGTTGTTAATCGTATCAATACGCGGATCATCCAGATCTGTCCAACTATTCCCTCCGTCAGTTGTCTTCGCAAAGCATGCATCGTACCATCCACCAATATATCCGGTATTTGCATCTGTAAAATGGCAACTTTGCAATATACTGCCCGGTAAACCAGATGCACTGGTATTATGAATTTTCCATGTGTTTCCACTATCAACAGATTTCAGTATACCATGATAATAAACTGCATAGCCGGTATCAGGTACAGGAAAATGAATGCTTGTTAACCCGTAAAAAGCAGTATCCAACATCGTTGCCTTATTCCAGTTTATTCCTCCATCCGTAGTTTTTAATATCATACCGTAAATCCAATCTACACCTGCAGCAAAGCCAGTATCTGAATTAACAAAAAAAACAGAGGCAAGGAATAGGCTTGAATCAGAAATCTGATTTATCCAACTTAGTCCGCCGTCAACAGTTTTAAGGATCGTACCTGGAGGACCCACTACGTAACCCTCACTGGCATTTATAAAATGAACAGACCAAAATGAATCGCTCGTCCCACTATTTAAAGAATTCCAACTCGTTCCTCCGTCAGTGGTTTTTAGAATGGTGCCGTTAAAACCCACAACATAGCCGGTGTCTTGTACCGGAAAATGGACTTGCCACAGCGTATTAGTTGTTCCTGAATTTTGCTGAACCCATTGCCCTTTTGTGATCATTGAAAAACTCAATAATCCAATGGTGAAGATTATGCTTAATGTTCTCATTGAATTATTAGTTTCCCATGAGCAATAGCCCCATTTTCGTTCCTAAATCTAAACATATACATACCGCTTGGAAGGCCATTTCTTTCTACTAGAATTCTATTTGAATTGATATTTTCGACTTTTATAACCATTCTGCCATATAAGTCAAATATTTCAAGCTCAGCATTCTGAATTTTTTGTTTTAAGTCTATATTCAAATAAGTATGGCTGGTAAGCGGATTTGGAGATAAAGCAATTGAAATACTTTTTTCAATTTCAACGGATGAAGATGAAGTGAATTCTGACAGAGGACGTTTCCAAATCTGCCCGTTATTGCTGGCTGCAAAAAGCATTGTTCCGTTTATAGCAACCGAAGTTATTCCCGTGTTTAGAGGTAAGCCATCGTTGGCCTCATTCCATGTGACACCAAGGTCAGTGGAAAACCATACACCCCTGTGGGATCCAACAAAAATTTTTGTTCCGCTTACAACAAATTCTCTTGCATAAACATTGCTCTGAACGAGTTTTAAATTATCGCCCTTATCGTAAGAAATATAGATTCCAGCCCCACTTCCAACTAAGAGAATGGTATCAATAATTATAAGAGATTTAACCTTGCATTTATAACCACTACGTTTCCAATCCAAACCATTATTATTTGAGTAAAAAATACCATTCATTGAGCCGGCAAAAACATTTGACCCATTAGAGGCAAAGCACATAAATGTGCCGTAAATATTAGTTCCGAGTGCTTCGGACCAATTTGCGCCATTGTTGTTTGATAAAAATATCTTTCCTGTATCCCCGCCAAAAGTAACTGATGTTCCTACGAAGATATTTGAGTCGCTAACCCCAAGCGAAACAAAATTATTGTATGGTAACCCATTACTTACGGATGACCAGTTTAACCCTTGATTTGTTGACAGAAATACTCCACTGGGGGTGCCAGCATAAATGAATGTTCCTTTTGCTGCAAGGTCAATAATTAAACTGTCCGTTAACCCGGTATTTACTGCATTCCAACTTATTCCGGTGTCTGTTGAAATATAAACACCCTTCGGTTGTAACCCTGCGAAAATATTCGTTCCGCTAACAGCGAAGGAATGGATAGCCGCTCCAAAAGTTCCCGAAAGCTGCCATTGGGCGCTCGCATGTTGTAGATTTATACAGAGTACAAACAACAAAATAAACGCAAAAGAGCTTATTTTATGAAACTTGTGTGTATTCATTTTTTTAGTGATTTAAGATAACTTTTCCCGTGCTGATAATATTTTGTCTATTGCTCAAACTATAGAAGTATATTCCATTTGGAAGGCCATCACGGCTAATCTCTACCTGCTCAGTTTTGATATCTTCTATTCGTTTTACTTCCTGACCTATGGAATTGTAAAGTACCAGTTGATAAGTCTCGCTTTGAGGATTATGAAAAGTTATAATTGCATAGGTAGAAAATGGATTCGGATATACGATACTAGAATTCCGGGAACCTACAAGAGGATTATCATTTAGTCCCGTAGCTTGTTCATAATAGAGGGCTCCCATATCAACCCGTGTGCCATCAGGGTCTTTCAGCAGAAGTGGATTACCGGCATCAATACAAGGGGAGTTAGGCTGCAGACGGAAATCATTATTGGCTGGATCGACAAATAAAGGATCGATATTTATATTCCCGCAATTGGTGTACAACCACAACGTGTCTTGTACGTCAGTCCACTTGCTCCAAAGAGAACTACCTGGCTCTACATAAACACTACTGATAAGGGGAGAGACATGCCAAATAATTGTGCTGTGAATAGGAACGTACGAAGTATCCAAAGCAATTATGCCCGTAGTATTTCCGTAGATTGTATTGTTAACAACATAAGCCTGAGAATTCTTAACGAGAATTCCTGCACTCCAACCGTCGTGATAGTTTTTCGCAATTATATTGAATTTTATATCTCCTATTGATTCATTAATGCAAACAATTCCTCCACCGCCCTTATAAACATATCCTCCTTTATTAGAGATAATCTTATTATTTGTAATTAATGGTCGCGAATTTGAGCAGAAAATTCCTGCAGAGTATTGAACAAAACTGAATCTATTGTTCTCAATTAAATTTTCAGAAATGACAGGGTTTGAGGTAATACAAACTATGGCTCCTGCATGATCGCCACCAGCCACCTCGTTATGTTTGATAATATTGCCGGAAATAAAAGCATTTGAGTTCATACAATAAATGGCTCCCGTACCTGCCCAACCTCCATAGTTAAAAACGATTTTATTGTTTTGAATTGTTGGGGAAGAATTATTACAGAATAATCCGCCACCGAGTAAGCTAACCGAATCCATTCCCCCATCAGTAATTGTAAAACCTATAATCTGCGAATAGGAGTTCTCCCCATTTTCAAAGGTTACTACAAAATCTGACCTATTGCCGTTAATAATAGTTTGGCTTAAATATGAAGTGTCTCCAGATGTTAAGTAAAGTGAGGCAACAACTATATTCTTACCGTTAAAATTGATGTTTTCCACATAGGTGCCCGGTGAAACCAATACGGTATCTCCTATGCTGGCATTATCAATACCTGTTTGAATAGTCGGGTAATTATACGGAACAAAGATGATTTTTCCGTAGCTATAACTTGACCACAAAGTGCTTGTAATCAAGCAGATTAAGATTATTTTTTTCATAGGAGATTTTACTTTAGAATTAAACTAACTTCTTCAAAATTAGGTAGTTACAGATGAATAAAATAGGACAGATGACGGGGTTATTGGTACTTTTCGCGGATAGTCTTTCTGAAGCTGATTGGAGTCATTCCTGCATATTTTCTAAAGGATCTCCCGAAATAAGCAGGATCATCAAAGTTGAGCGAAAATGCTATTTCATTAATTGTCTGATTGGAGTGAAACAGCATTCTTTTAATTTCAAGAATCAATCTTTCATGGATCAATTCACTGGCAGTCTTACCAAGTACTTTCCTGCTATTCTCATTTAAATGACCGGGAGATATAAAATGAACAGCTCAAAGGTTATCACTCGTCCCAATATTTAAATAATTCCAATTCGTTCCTCCATCAGTGGTTTTTAGAACGGTGTCGTTAAAACCCACAACATAGCCCGTGTCTTGGACTAGAAAATGGACTTGCCACAGCGTATTAGTTGTTCCCGAATTTTGCTGAACCCATTGGGCATTGTAGCTGAGCCTGATGATGATAATTATTAAACAAAAGCAAAGATTCTTGATTTTCACAGATCATTATTTTTGAATGATTATCTTATTTACAAATATTCTTTCATCTAAACCTATTTTTATAAAATATATGCCATTTGATAATTGAGATAAAGCATAGATTTTGTTTAGTTCACCTTCTACATTGTGAAACATTTCTTCATATATCACTTCCCCTAAAATATTCATAATAGTCAATTCAACATCTTGATTTTCCAAATTCTTAAGCTGAATGTTAATTTGGCTTGAAGTAGGATTAGGGTAAATTTTTATATCAAATATGTTATCTGGTTTATCGTCATTTATCCCTGTATTTCCTCCATTGGTTGTTTTAAAAACCTTTTCATGTCCAATTGCATAGCCCGTATCGGTCGAAATCATATAAATATCGAGTAATACTCCTGATGTGTCAACAGTTGCCACATTCCAATTAGATCCTCCATCAATTGTTTTGAAAATATAACCTATTTTTTTACCGTAGTTGGCAGCAGTAATGAATCCGGTTGATTGGTTGATAAACTGAATTTTAGTCAAGATTATTGGATTTTGTGCGATAAAGGATTTTGACCAGGTATTACCCCCATCGGTTGTTCTAAGAAACAGGCCATTGTCGCCAACTCCATATCCATTTATATTATCAATAAAATTTATCTGATCCTGACCTAAAGTCGGATTGCCTAATATAATTGCATTAGAATCACTTGATATCCTAAAAATTTTATTATCTCCTGCTAAAGGAATTAAATCAATATGTACAGCATCTCCTTCAATATCTT
>JACZTA010000315.1 GCA_022573915.1 Bacteroidota bacterium
AACCTCAGCTATTGCCAATATTTCAGGCTCCAGATGAGCAGCAACGGCAAAAGCTAATCTCAAAGACATACCGCTTGAATAATGCTTGATAGGTGTATCTAAAAATTTCTCTACTCCTGAAAATTCAACGATGCTGTCGTATTTGGCAATTATCTCCCGGCGTTTTAAACCAAGTATGGATCCATTTAAGAATATATTTTCTGAACCCGTTAACTCAGGGTGAAAACCGGTTCCTACTTCTAATAAACTAGCCATTCTTCCCCGTAGAATAACCTGTCCCTTTGTTGGACTCGTAATACGCGAAAGTACTTTCAGCAAGGTTGTCTTACCTGCTCCGTTCAGACCAATTATTGCTAAGGATTCCCCGGCCTCAACATCGAAGCTAATATCCTGCAGCGCCCAAAATTTTTCAGTGTTGGATGAGCGGCCTTTAAACATCGTCACAAAGGATTCTCTCAAAGTATTATAAGGCTTGAGCTGTTGCCCAATCCTGTATCTTTTAGAGAGCCCTCTTATTTCTATAATCGGTTTCATCTATGCAACGTCCGCAAACGTAGATTCGGTTTTACGAAAGAATAATAATCCGGCAAACAAAAGTAAGATCGCCATCCCACCGCTGATGCCTATTTGCTCCCAATTGACAGGCTGATCGATAAGACTGGCGCGGGCCAGATTAATTGCACCGGTCATTGGATTTAAAGACAAGACCATTTGCTGCCATTCTGCACCAATCCTGGACCATGGCCAAACTATAGGAGTTATAAAAAAAAGTAATTGAACCAAAAACGTGATGATATACCTGAAATCCCTGTATTTAACTACCAGGGCGGCTAGCATACTACCCGCTCCAAAGCAAGTTATTAAGGTAAGAAACACGCTGAGTGGGAGATAGACCAACATCTTACTGATCTCAACATGGTAATCATAATAAACCAAAATACCGATGTACACGACAAAAGCCATTAGAAAATCAAAAAGCGCAACAAGAATAGAGGACATGGGGATGATCAATCTCGGGAAGTAGATCTTCTTTATCATGTTCGCATGCACGACCATGCTATTCCCGGCACCACTAAACCCGGTGGAAAAAATAGTCCAAAGTAATATCCCGGAATAAAAGAATATCGGGTAAGGCATTCCTTCCGAACCAACGTTTAATAATCGACCGAAAAAGAAGCTGAATACCACCATCAATGATAACGGCTGAAGAACAGCCCATGCCACTCCGAGAAAAGTCTGCTTATACTTGACTTTTATATCACGCCAGGTGAAAAAATAAAACAGTTCCCTATACTCCCACAATTCTGACAGGTTTAGGTGCAACCCTTTCGGGGGCTTTATTATCCTTTCAACTTCTTTATTCATAGCATTCAGATGCTTTTGAAATATAAATTTAGCACAATACCTTTACTCTTGAACTTTGGGTGAGATTTACCGGGTCCTGATCAATGTCTTCAATTAAATTCAATCCGGGATGTTTACCTTTTACGATGCTGCCAAATTTTTCGTCTACGCCAAGATATTTTGCTCCATTGAGCGTAGCCCATTTCAACAAATTCTGAAAATCTATAGACTTCTCCTCCCGACGAATGATCTTGAGTTCCTCCAAAATAGATAATGTATCATTTGAAGCCAGGCTATCCGTGCCTATAGTAATTTTGTCATCCTCCGATTTGAATATCTTGAAATCCGGTAATTTATTGGTGATGTACAAGTTTGCCTTTGGGCAAAAACTCCACCAGACATCTATATCCGATTCTTTAATAAATTCTATGTCCTCCTTATTCGTAAACGTGTTATGAACCAGCAACAATTTATCTTCTCTGTTAAAATAACGCAAAATAGATTGTAAAGGTGATTTACCGGTGGCCGTGAAATGGTCTGTCTTTATTCCCAGGCTATCATAAAACTCTGTGAATCCTCCGGATTTAGTTCTGAAGAACTCATCTTCTTCCCAACTTTCCTGATTATGAATTGTATAGTTGTTTGGCGACGGCAGGTCATTCATCACCATTTTGAATAGGTCATCGGATAATGAATAAGTTGCATGCGGTGTGAGCGAGCCGGAGCCTATTTTCATCTCATTAAACTTCCATTTCAATTCAACGCCTTCGGTATACCTCGTATACGCCAGCCTGGGATCAAAACCAAAAACCTCTACGAATGTGTAATAGTAGATATTCTTCTTTGCCTTTTGCGCGAAAGTGAAATCCGTATTTACAATATCGACCACAGCAACAATGCCATTGTCAATCATCTCTTTTTCTTTATCCTTAATATTTGATAAGATCTCTGCTTCTTTCCGCTCTCTCTCAAGCATCACTTTAAAAAGAAAATCAGTCATACCCACTTTTTCAGGTATTCGTTCTTTAAGGTGAGAGAGTTCCAAATGACAATGTGTATTTACAAATCCGGGGCAAATTACACCGGTGTATTTCTCGAGCAAATCTGCATCTGTAGTTTTATCCATTTCACCCACATATATAATCTCTCCTGATTCATCGACAGAGACCAAACCGTTTTTTATAGGCTTTGAAGAAATTGGAAAGATCCAATCGGAGGTTATGTTGCGCATAGCTCTGCACAAAATAAATCAATAAAGATTATATTATTAACATAAGCCTTCTGTAACTTTGCGTTTATGATAGCTGAAAAGGAGAAGAAAGACATTCGAAGTTTTACTCAGGAAGAGCTGGAGCAATATTTTACCGAAAATAACGAGAAAGCCTTCCGGGCAAAGCAGATATACCAATGGTTATGGCAGAAAGGTGCGAGATCATTCGCAGAAATGACAAATTTGTCAAAAGAACTCCGGTCCTTTCTTCGAGATAATTATAAATTCAATTGCATCCTTCCGGAGCTTTCTCAAAAAAGTGAAGACAACACCATAAAAACACGGTTTTCTCTTCACGACAGACATAAAATTGAGGGAGTCCTGATCCCTTCGAAAGACCGGGTCACAGCATGTATATCCTCGCAAGCCGGATGTAGTTTGAGCTGTCATTTCTGCGCCACGGGTTTTTTAGATCTCAAGCGAAACCTCGATGCGGCTGAAATATATGACCAGGTTTTTTTACTCAGAGAAATGGCTAAGACCAGTTATGATCGTTCGCTGAGTAATATTGTTTATATGTGTATGGGTGAACCGTTGTTGAACTATAAAAATGTTTTGCGTTCTATAGATCTAATCACGTACCCTAAAGGGCTG
>JACZTA010000095.1 GCA_022573915.1 Bacteroidota bacterium
CATGATGTTGTAATTAAGGAAGAAGACTGTGGTACTTTAAGGGGACTTGCAATTTCGGCTTTGAAGGATAATGAGGATGTGGTCGTTTCGTTGGCTGACAGGATACTTGGAAGAGTGAGCTTATATGATGTAGTTGATCCACTAAGTAACGATCTGATCATTGAAGCTGGTCAGGAAATTGATGAAGATCTTGCTGTAAAGATAGGAAATAGTGTTATTGAATCTGTTGAGATCCGATCGGTTCTTACATGTGATTCAAGACAGGGGGTTTGTGCAAAGTGCTATGGGCGTAATCTGGCTACAGGTAGAATCGCTCAGATAGGTGATGCTGTTGGAATCATTGCAGCACAATCGATTGGTGAGCCGGGCACTCAGTTAACTTTGAGAACCTTCCACGTAGGTGGTACTGCTTCTCGTATGGTAGCTGAATCTCAAATCAGGGCTAAGTATGATGGCGTACTCGAATTTGATGGCGTCAAGAGTGTTAGCTATGTAAACGAACAAGGTGATAAGAATCAGGTAATATTGAGTAGGGCAGGTGAAGTAAGAATCCTGGAAAGTAAAACCAAGAAACCTTTCATATCTAACCATCTTCCTTATGGCTCTTATCTGCACGTGAAGAAAAATCAAAATGTAAAAAAAGGAGATCTTCTCTGTTCGTGGGATCCATATAATGCCGTAATAGTTTGTGAAGTTGATGGCAAGGTGGCCTTCGAGAATGTGATTGAAGGAAGTACCTATAGAGAAGAAGCAGATGAGCAAACCGGGCATAGGGAAAAAGTAATTATTGAATCCAGGGATAAGACTAAAAACCCGATGATTATTATTAACGCAACAAAAGGTAAGATCCAGAAAACTTATAATATACCTGTTGGAGCGCATATCGCAGCAGACGAGAATAAACTTGTAAAAGCAGGTGAAGTGTTAGTGAAGATTCCGAGAATTACAGGAAAACTCAGGGATATCACAGGTGGTTTACCTCGGGTTACCGAGTTGGTAGAAGCGAGAAATCCTTCCAACCCGGCTGTGATAGCAGAGATTGATGGAGTTGTTTCATTTGGTGGTATCAAACGTGGAAACAGGGAAGTGATGATCGAAAGTAAGGATGGTGAAGAGAAAAAATATCTCGTACCGCTTGCAAAGTATATCCTGGTACAGGAAAATGACTTTGTAACTGCCGGCTCTTCCTTATGTGATGGTGCGATTACCCCGGCAGATATATTGGCTATCAAAGGGCCAAATGCCCTTCAAGAATATCTTGTAAATGAAGTTCAGGAAGTCTACAGGCTGCAAGGTGTGAAAATCAACGATAAGCATATTGAGGTTATTGTAAGGCAAATGATGAGGAAAGTGAAGATCGAAGATCCGGGTGATACAAGATTCCTCGAAGGTGAGGCTGTAGACAAATTTGAGTTCATTGCTGAGAATGACAAAATATATGATAGAAAAGTAGCCCAGGACGCGGGTGACTCACAAAACATCAAGGTTGGACAGATTGTCACTCTGAGACAGATACGTGAAGAAAACTCATATCTGAAACGTAATGATATGAAGCCTATTGAATATCGTACAGCAGTTGCTGCTACTTCAAGTCCTATTTTGCAGGGAATCACAAAAGCATCACTTGGAACAAAGAGCTTTATTTCCGCGGCATCATTCCAGGAAACAACCAGAGTTTTAAGTGAAGCAGCCGTTTCAGCCCGTTGTGATTATCTTTTGGGATTAAAAGAAAATGTAATTGTAGGTCACTTGATACCTGCCGGAACCGGAATGAGAAACCTTGGCAACATACTCGTGGGTTCAAAGGATGAATACGAAAAGATGGTAGAAGGTAAATCGGTAGAGAAAGAAACGGTCAAATCAAAGAAGGACAACGAGGAAGTAGTTGAGGAAGTCGAAAAGGTTGAGAAAAAGGTAGAAGAGAAGGTAGAAGAGAAGGTAGAAGAGAAGGTAGAAGAAAAGTAACAACCGGCAAGGTATTTCTATTTTCCCGGTTACTCATTTGAGATTAGAAGCATAGGTCAAAACATAGGATTTAAATTTAAAGACAATGGCAGACGATAAAAAAGATCAAGAGAAAAAAGCTCCGGTTAACCAGATCAGTATTGAGTTACCCGAAGATGTTGCGGATGGAGTGTATTCAAACCTTGCCATTATAACGCATTCCAATGCCGAATTTGTAGTGGATTTTGTTAAGGTTATGCCAGGTGTGAAGAAGGCTAAGGTGAAGTCACGCGTGGTGTTAACGCCCCAACATGCTAAGCGTTTTCTTAAAGCGCTGGAAGACAACATTCAAAAATATGAATCGATGTATGGTGAGATAGGGGAGTTAGAAGATATTAAGGAAATTCCGATGCATTTTGGTGGCCCAACAGGGCAGGCATAGTTTAACCATTTAAGCTGCTTGATTATTCAGCCTCATAATCGGGATTGATCTTAATTCTCTCATCTCGATTAACCAGTTCCCAGGCCGTATGGAAGATCAATCGGGCGATTGTTTCCAACTTGTCAAACTCAATTTTTTCGACGGTATCGGTTGGTTTATGGTAGTCTTCATGCACACCGGTGAAATAAAAGATCACTGGAACCCCTTTCTGCGCAAAATTATAATGGTCAGACCTGTAATAGAATCGATTGGGATCATCCGGATCGTTGTAGCGGTAATCTAATTCCAGCTGTGTAAATGCCCTATTCGATGTTTCATTAATTTGGTGCAGATCCTCACTGATTCGATCCGAACCTATTACATAAACGTATTTTGAATTGTTCCGGTGAAACGTGTCAGTACGGCCAATCATATCAACATTAAGGTTGGCTATCGTATTATCAAGGGCAAAAATCGGGTTATCTGTATAATAAGATGAACCGATCAGTCCTTTCTCCTCTCCCGTCATTGCCATGATCAATACGCTTCTACGGGGAGAGAATCCCATCTCCTTTGCTTTCGTAAATGCTTCGGCAATTTCAAGTAATGTCACCGTACCCGACCCATCATCATCAGCACCATTATATATGTCGTCACCTTTGATCCCCAGGTGATCATAATGAGCGGTCACCACGATCAACTCACTCTTGAGATCCGTTCCTTCAATATATCCCAGCACATTTTCAGTAATAATGTTTGAGATCTCCTTCCTCACTTCAATGGATATATCTGTAGTAATCGTTAGGTGACGTGGCTTGCCTTTCCTGTCGATCTTTTTAATCAACCTTCTGATTTTTTTACCATTGCTTAATAATATCTCGTCCCTCATGCGGGTTGAGATGAAGATGTTGGGGATCTTGTCATCCGTTGATGCAGTTGATTCGTCAATCAGTCGCAGCGACTTTGAACGGATACGCGAGCCATATGATTCAAACTTGTCTTCCATGTTTTCTACTATAATAAAGATACCCAACGCGCCTGCCTCCTCCGCCGCCTTGATCTTTTTTCTCACATTCCAACTCCATGAAGATGATCTCTTGGATTTAGTTACATGTGACTTACCCCATTTATTGGTAGGTTCTCCATCCAATATCAAGAGATACTTATCCTTCACATCCACTTTCTCATAATCGTTATAGTATCTTGAATTGATGCCGTATCCTAAAAATACCATCTCGCTGAACGAGGCTGAACCGGATTCATTAGAGTGGGAAAAGCCATAAAAATCCTTCATGAATACGAATTCGCTTGCACCAATTTTGAACAGGACAGTATCCCACATTTCTTGTTTTAAAATAATTTCCTGATAATAGGAGGTGTCTCCAACAATTCCCGGAATTCCGAGGTTACTGAAATGCTTCGCAATATAGTCTGCTGCAAGTTTTTGCCCTCTAGTAGCAGTTTCACGACCTTCAAACTCATCAGATGCAATAATTTCCAGGTGCTTTCTCAGATCAGCAGCTGTAATAGTCTGTGCAAACTCAATGGCAGTGGAATCCTGAGCGTAAACGTTATGTAGGCCCAAGGTTGTTACCATGCAAGCTGCGGTTAAGACAAGGTGTCTGATGATTTTCATATATCTAAGCTTAAATTTATATGTTGCACAACAGGGGGATCCCAATGTTGAAACTTCTAATTTTCGAAAATAGACTAACTTTAATTTTTAAATGAATAATATCCTTCAAATATTATTCCTAATTGGCGTCTTTGTGACGTTTCATTTCAGCAGCCTCGCCAGAGTCAATGCACACACTCACACTTTTACCCACCGTAACCCTGTCGAAGGTGGGCACACTCACTCGCCAACTTTGGTTTTGGATCAGTCTCAGTTTGCGGACTCACTTCCAAACGGCTACTCCCTCACCATCTATTCTGATAAAGATACAACGTTTTTAAGAAAGCAATTTGAGTATCAAAGGAATTTTCTCGATTCATTTTCTATTCACAGGGAGTTAAATCGATTACTTCTCGAACTATATGATTACGGATATCTTTCTGCCCGGTATGATTCCGTCGAGACTGATTCGAATGAATTCACTGCCTACTTGACAATTGGAGATGTCTTTAAATGGATCACCTTAAAGAATGTAAATCTGGATGCTGGTATGCTAAGTCATGTGGGGTACAGGGAGAAACTATATAGTGATAAGCCGTTCGGTTACAAGCAGTTACGATTAATGTTCGAGGAGATCTTAAAATATGCGGAAGATAATGGCTATCCGTTTGCATCAATAAAAATGGACAGCATTGTGATCAGCGGTAATAGTATTTCCGCAAGATTATATATTAAAAAAAATCAACTCATCATAATCGACAGTATTCATGTCGTAGGAGATGTAAATATTCAACAATCCTATCTGTACAATTATCTTGGTATCAAACCCGGAAGTTTGTACAATGAATCGGTGATAAGTAAAGTGAGTGTCAGAATAAAGGAGCTTCCCTTCGCCACTGAAGAAAAACCTTTCAATATTCTCTTTCACGAGGATAGGGCGACCTTAAACCTGTTTTTGAAAGCTAAAAAGATCAGTCAGCTCTATGGATTGGTTGGAGTGCTTCCTAACAATGAATCTACAGGTAAGTTATTGGTAACAGGGGAAGCACGAATCAAATTGCAAAACCCATTTGGGACAGGCAAGGTCATGAATTTGCATTGGAGAAAATTGCAACCTGAAACGCAGGACCTCAAGATCAATTTGGTCTATCCCTACATCCTTTCATTTCCATTAGGAGCAGATGGAAGCTTTGATCTTTACAAAAAGGACAGTGCCTATCTCGATGTTATTCAAAGAATTGGAATTCAATACATGCTAACCGCCGGAGATTATTTTGAAGTATTTGCTAAAAACAAACAGACCAACCTGCTTGATATAGATACAGCTAGCATACGAAGTACCGGAAAATTACCCCTGAACCTTGACATCAATGTTACGACGTACGGCTTGGGTTATAAATTTGAGCGGCTTGATTACAGACTCAATCCCAGGAGTGGTTTTACCTTCTCTGCCCAGGCCGGTGCCGGACTGAAAAAGATTAAGGAAAATAAAACGATCACCGACGTGAATGATGCTTTGTATGATGCCCTCGATTTAAAGTCTACACAGTATCAAGTCGACTATAAACTGGATGTGTTCATTCCGATAAAAAACCGAAGTACTATTATGTTAGGCAGTGTAGGTGGTGGATTATGGACACAGGATATTGTTAAAAATGAGTTGTATCGATTGGGTGGATTACATATGCTGAGAGGATTCGATGAGGAATCTATTTACGCATCTTTGTTTAATGTATTCACCGCCGAATATCGCTTTTTATTAGATCTTAATTCTTACTTTTATTTGTTTACCGATTACGCATATTATGAAAATGAAGTGAATAGAAATAACGGGAAACCTTGGATTGACAGGCCTTTTGGGTTTGGAACGGGAATTAGTTTTGAAACCAAAGCGGGCATTTTCTCACTCAGTTATGCGCTGGGGATTCAGATGGGCAACTCCCTTGACGTGACAAGCGGAAAGATACACTTTGGGTACCTGAACTATTTCTAAATGCGGGATATGGATTGGGTGGGAGAGTGAGAATGAGAATGAGAATGAGAATGGAGAAAAGATAACCGCCGAGAGATCACTGAGGATGCGTGGAGACCGCGAAGAAGCTTTAAACCTGACTAACGCCTTTGCGGACTCTGCGTCTTACACTCTGCGAACTTCTATGTTGAAAAGCAAGCCAATTAATGGCAGGTTTAACGAGCACGTGTCGATGGTATATTTTATTAAAACATTTCTTTTAATTTTTTTCAGTCTGGTGGCTGGGGTTGATGAGAACAAATGTATTGCCGTAAATCCTGAATCAATAATTTATTCTTCCTTGGAATCAGATGTAAACCCTGATTTGATTTCCGACCAGCCCGTTGTAGTTCAACAAAGGAAATTAAAGCCGGAGTATTGGATATCGATAGTATTGCTCTTGATTATTTCTCTGGCAACATTTGTATTGGTAAATTTTAAAAAGAAGATCAACGCCTTGGTGAGAGGGCTTTTTAACATTGCACTCGCCGAGCAGATCTATCGCGAGCAACGCTTTTCATTGATAAGTTTTAATACCGTATTGTCCCTGATATTTAGTTTAACTATGGGACTCTATGGATACTTATTGTTAAAGTACTTTAATCTGAATACGATCATTTCCGGTTTATTATTGTACATCGTTTGCTGCACTTTTATTGCTGTAATATATTTTGTCAAAAACGTAATGAATCAGATCATCGCCTACATTTTTCCTTTTAACGAGATCCTGGGTTTTTATAATTTCAATATTTTACTTCTTAATAGATTATTGGGTATTCTGCTTATTCCGCTTCTTATAATGACTGTTTATACATCGGAAGAACTACGGACATTCTTTATATTATCAATCATTATATTAGTTATATCTTTTATATTATACAGGTATGCAAGAGGAGTAACTATAGGGTTAAAGTATATAAGGTTTCATAAATTTTATTTTTTTCTTTATCTTTGCACACTCGAAATTGCCCCTGTATTGATTATTTACAAATTATTGAGTGATAAATTATATTAGGTACGATGATTACTTCGCAAGATTCCCGCAAAAAGACAGATACCAAAATTTCCAATATTCTCATTTCCCAACCCAAGCCGGAAAACGAAAAATCTCCATATTACCAGCTTAAGGATAGACATAAGATAAACATCGACTTCAGGCCTTTTATTCATGTTGAGGGAATATCTGCCAAGGATTTCAGGAAATCGAAGATTTACATAGATGAGCACAGCGCAGTCATTTTCACAAGCTTAAACGCGGTAGTAAACTTCTTTAGAATATGTACTGAGATGAGGATCAATATGCCTCAGGAGACGAAGTACTTTTGTATGACGGAGGCGATTGCATTGTATCTTCAAAAGTATATTGAATACAGAAAGAGAAAGGTATTCTTCGGAAATGGTAAATTGGAAAATCTAACCGATTTGCTCAAGAAGCATAAGGAATTAAGATTTTTATTCCCTTGTTCCGATATCCATAAAAAAGATATACCTGCCTTCCTCGAGTCAAACAAATTCAATTTCTCTGAAGCAGTAATTTATAAAACTGTTTGCAGCGACCTCTCCGACATGAATCTTGATAAATATGACATGGTTGTCTTTTTTAGCCCTTCCGGGATTCGTTCTTTATTTCAAAACTTTCCGGACTTCGAGCAGAATAATACCAGAATAGCCGCTTTTGGTTCAGCTACTGCTAAAGCAGTTATTGATGCAGGTCTGAGGCTTGACATAAAGGCTCCCGTACAACAAGCGCCTTCCATGACCATGGCGCTGGAGAAATTCCTCCAGGCTAGCAAGCGATAAACACTTTTTTTACTATAGGGACAGTTATTGCTTATATTTATTTATAAAGGGAGAATCTAAAAACCACCTTTTGCTGTAAAATCATGCCGGGACCTGCAACTGCGTCAGTTTTCAAAAAAAATCCTCTTCGTAGCGATGGCTCCGGCTCAGGTCTTTTTGTTCAGCTTACTAATTTCGGCCTTCGGGTGATGAATTCTGCCCTTGGGTTGATGAAGCCGGTTTTTGCTTACTCTTAAAATTATAGGCTAATGCGTGTCATAATCTTAGTAAACGTAGTATACTTGCTGCTGTCAACAAGCTTTTCTTGCAATATGACGAAACCTACTCATGAAGATGGTGATCATGCTTATACGAACCGATTAATCGATGAATCAAGTCCGTACTTGTTGCAACATGCGCATAATCCGGTAGATTGGTATCCGTGGGGTGACGAAGCCCTGAATAAGGCCAAAGAAGAGGACAAACCACTTCTTGTTAGTATCGGATATTCCTCATGTCACTGGTGTCACGTAATGGAACATGAATCTTTTGAGGACACCGCCATTGCGCGCCTTATGAACGAAAACTTTATTTGTATAAAAATCGATAGGGAAGAGCGGCCGGATATTGATCATATCTATATGGATGCGGTACAGATCCTCACGCGAGGAAGTGGAGGATGGCCATTAAATATCTTCCTCACGCCGAATACAAATCCGTTTCATGGAGGCACATATTTTCCTCCAAAACCCAGTGTTAACAGGCAGTCCTGGAAGCAAACATTGGAAGCCGTACTTAAGTATTACAGAAACAATAGGGAACAGGCGGAGCAAAGAGGTGAAGAAGTGATGAAAGCAGTTCTGGAGCAGTCTACTAACTTTATCGCCGCGGATATAGATGATTTCCTTGGCATCACCAGTTATTTCGATACCAAGAGCCTTGACTCTGTATACACGGCCATGGCGGCGCGTTTCGATAAAAGACAAGGCGGATTTGGAAGACAACCAAAGTTTCCTAATTCATTTAACCTGCAGTATCTGTTGAATTATTATTATTTCTCGAATAGCCAACCTGCGTTGGAGCATGCAGAACTTTCCATGAAAAAAATGATCATGGGTGGAATTTATGACCAAATAGGGGGTGGATTTTGCAGGTATTCAACGGATGCCAAATGGTTAGTTCCTCATTTCGAAAAGATGTTATACGATAATGCCAATCTGGTGATGTTAATGTCAGATCTTTACAAGATTACCCGCGATGATATTTATAAGGAAGGGATAGTGCAAACATTAGATTGGGTTAAACGCGAAATGACTGCGGACGAGGGCGGTTTTTACTCTGCCATGGATGCCGATTCAGAAGGGGAGGAAGGTAAGTACTATGTTTGGGAAAAGTCGGAGATCGAAACGATATTAGGCGAGAATTCGGAATGGTTCCTTGATTATTATGGAGTAAAGGAAGGTGGTAATTGGGAAGGTCATAATATTCTGAACAGAAAGATAGAATATGCAGAGTTTGCAGAAAAAAACAATATTGATGTGGAAGAGTTGAAGAAATCTCTCCAAGAGTCCCGTAAAAAGTTGCTGAAGGAAAGAGAAAAACGAATTCCACCGGGATTGGATGATAAGACCCTGCTGGGTTGGAACGCGCTCATGGTTTCTGCTTATGCAAGAGCTTATGAAGCAATCGGCAGACCGGAATATCTTGTGATTGCGGAACGGACTGCTGGGTTTCTCCTTAAAGAATTCAGGGTAGAGCCGAAATCAAAAACAAACTTTCAGTTATATCATACCTATAAGGAAGGCGTGGCAAAGATCAATGCATTCCTTGATGACTACGCGTTACTGGCCAATGCCTTGATCGATGTGTATGAAATTAATTATGATGAGGACCTTTTGATTTTGGCCGATGGCCTGATAAAGCATACGCTTGCTAATTTTAATGACGAAGCCGATGGGCTGTTTTTTTTCACCCCGGTGAAACAAAATGATATCAGTACTCGTAAAAAGGAGTTTTATGATAACGTGGTACCCTCAGGAAATTCGGTCATGGCCAGGAATTTACAACGCATGGGTATCATAATGGGCAATGCAGAATATAGTGAGCAGTCACAAAAAATGATCGTTAAATTGAAGAGGGCAATCATCGAATATCCGGGTTCATTTGCAATATGGGCCAGTACCATGACCAATTATGTATATCCTATACAGGAGATCGCAGTGGTAGGTAAGAAAAGTTCAGATTACGCTATTGAGATCACTTCTTTGTTCATACCTAACAGGATTATTATGGTCACTAAGGATAAATCGGATTTTCCACTGCTTAAAGGTAAGGATGGGATTGATGAAACTTTAATCTACATCTGTCGCAATTATGCGTGTAAATTGCCCGTTAATAACGTTAATGACGCTATTGGGCTGATCAATAACTAACGCGAGAAATAAGTTTTTTTGTTTAAGATTTAATTTTTTAGTTAATTAGCAACCAAATACCCATTATATGAGGCTATTTCTATGTGCATTTCTGCTGCTTTTCGTTTTAGCAGCTGCAGCGCAACAAGACCCGCAACTCAGTTTATACATGTTTAACAAACAGGTGTTTAATCCTGCAACTGCCGGAAGCTCTGAGCAACTGAGTGTTACGTTAGGTGCAAGAAGTCAACTTATTGGTTTTGATGGCAATCCTATTACGCAAACCTTAAGTGCAAGCGCTCCTTTCGGATCGTTCGCATTTGGAATCCAGGTGGTCAATGATGAATTGGGCGCTGAGAATTCATTGAATGCCATGGCAACCATTGCATACAGAATGGATATGAACTTTGGAACATTATCGATCGGTGTGAGCGGTGGCTATCTTCAAAAAGGCCTTGATGGTATGGAGTTTAGAGCTCCGGATGGTACCTATATAGATGGTAAAATAGATCATGGCGATCCAAATATTCCTTTGACTTATGTAGCAACGGGAATGCCTGATTTTGCGGCGGGAATATATTTGCAGGACGATCAATACTTTGGTGGAATATCTGTAACACATATAACAGCTCCTACAATTGATTATGCGCCGGCATACTCCACTAAGATCCAGTATCTCAGAACATATTATCTCACAGGTGGTTACAGTATGAGCCTCGGAAGAGTCGCGGTATTTAAACCTTCGTTATTGGTTAAAACAGATTTTAAAGAAACACCTCAGGTGGATCTAAACGCAAACTTTATGTTCGACCAAAGTTTAGTTGCCGGAGTATCTCTGCGCGGCTTCACTCCTAATAATGCTGATGCAATTGTGGCTATTGTTGGGGTTAACCTGTCTTCAAAGTGGTTCCTCGCATATGCTTATGATGTGACAATTTCTAATCTAGGCAATTATAGTGCGGGCTCGCACGAAATGATCCTGAAATACGGGATGGATCTGATAGTGACTCACGTACCACCTAAGATAATCTATTGTCCCAGATTCCTTTGATCTAGGTTAGGAAACCGGTCTTCCTTTTATTCAAAAAAATAATTTGAGATTTAAATTTGATGAACAATTTTTTTTGTTCGTTTATCGTTTTAATCATATATTTAACACTTAATTCCCAAAAATTAGGCTTATGAGAGCAACATATTTTAAGGTTGTATCGCTATTTCTATCTTGTATTTTTATTGCCAGCTGCGGCGGCGGGCCTTCGGGCGAACTGATAGGTATTCAAAACCGGCCCAGGTGGGAACATGTTGCTCCATTTGGGATGATATACATCCCTGCCGGAACACTTCACATCGGACCGAGTGGTGAAGATGTTAATTTTGCAATGTCGCAAAGATCTAAATCCATATCTGTATCAGGTTTTTATATGGACGATACTGAGATTACCAATAATGAGTACCGGCAATTCGTGAATTGGGTAAAAGACTCTATTGCTCATAAATTGTTGGGTGAGGATCATCTTATCATGAATGAGGTGTCGGGTAAAGAAAGTATTAACTGGCGTGAGCGGATCGATTGGAATGATGAAGATAATCAGATCTTGTTGTCACCTATGTATTATAATGAAGCTGACCAGTTTTGGGGCAAGAAGCAATTAGATGTGAGCCAGTTGAACTATGAATACTTTTGGAGAGATTTCAAAGAAGCAGCGAGGCCGGTTAACAAGGGCAAAGCTCCAAGTGCTTTTGAGTTTATTAAACCAGGACTGGTAAACGTGTATCCCGATACGTTGGTTTGGGTGAGGGATTTCACCTATTCCTATAACGAACCGGTGACCAGGACGTATTTCTGGCATCCTGCATATGATCATTATCCGGTAGTAGGTGTTACCTGGGAACAAGCAAGGGCTTTTGGAATCTGGAGAACAAGATTATGGAACCAATACAGGTATTTGAGGGGAGAGATTTTCGTTGATGATATTCGCGTTCCATACGAAGCAGAGTGGGAATATGCTGCCAGGGGCGGTAAATTCCAGTCTCCTTATTCCTGGGGTGGTCCCTATTTAAGGAATTCAAAGGGTTGTATCCTGGCGAATTTCAAACCGGGAAGAGGAAATTACCCCGATGACGGTGGGTTCTATACCGTAACAGCTTATTCTTATCTGCCAAACGACTACGGTTTGTACAATATGTCCGGTAATGTTGCTGAATGGACCTCTACCACATTTGACGAAAATTCTTATGCATTCACTCACGACTTGAATTCTGATTATAACTACATTCCTCAAGAAGGCGATCCTGAAGCCTTAAAGAGAAAAGTTATCAGAGGCGGATCTTGGAAGGATATAGCATACTATTTAGAAACAGGAACTCGAAGCTATGAATATATGGATTCGACTAAATCATATATTGGATTTAGATGTTCGATGAGTTTCCTCGGAAGATCCATCTTGGATAACCCTCAGGAAAACGTGCCGAG
>JACZTA010000096.1 GCA_022573915.1 Bacteroidota bacterium
CCTTGCTCCATCATGGGCTTCACGAAGGCGAGGGGCCAAGGTGGGCCCATTTTTACCCGCCGTAGCTTTAGCTAAGGCGGGCTCATTCTCATTCTCATTCATCTCTTCCTCCACACTCGCAATCAAACCCTCCCGCCCCTTCAACCATTTCCTGGCTCTTGAATTAAACGGGCTGATGAGCGAAAGTAAACCCCGGTAAAATTGGATGGAGAGGTTATAAATGAGAAGAGACATTCTAAGTATTCAGGTTCAATAATACATTATGTTTTCCGCCTTCTTAATATAAATAGGTAGTAACCATGATAATTTTATTGAATAGAAATAATCATGTCTTAAGGTATTATCCTTTTCCATAGTATCAAAATTCCAACTTCGCCTGTTCTTTGTCCATGCTTGGGTTAACTCCAGACCGGCAGAAAAGTTGACTCGTCTGTTACTCGCGAGATGAAAGAAACCGATGGTTTCTGAGATTGCCAGCCCATTGGAAAGCCGGTCATAACCTTTCTTGTAATTACGTCCCAGTTGCACCACGTTATTATCTTCCACCGTAATTTTAATTTTATGCTGCAATAAACCTGCGCCGAATTTAAGCATTAACCCGGAGTTTGGATTGTGGTTAAATACCGGTAATATATACCCAATATTGCCTTGTAATTTAAAACCTGCCAGAGCTAGAAAAACCAGGGCCGGATGGCCTGTTCCTGCTGTAATACTTCCAAGCGATGTACGCAAACCGTCGAGCACGGAATCCTCCCTCACGGAATCTCCGAAAAGATAGGAAACTGATGCCCCCAGCAATATATTATTTCTGAATTTATAGGTGACACCGGTACCTATAGATGCGTGATTACCAAAGCGTTGGGCCATGTCACCTGCAACAAAACTATAACCGGGTGTAAAGGATACGATAAGTGCAGCCTGAAGCGAATCCTTAACATTGGTTTTTTCCTGGGCATTTGCCTTGGTTAAACAAATGAGACCCAATAGGATCCAAAAAGCATAGAGTATTTTATTCATTCAGCGAAACGTCCGTGCAAAAGTAAACGATTTTAGGAAATATTAATTGTGCTAAAATGTGCGGGAAATGAGTACCTTTGCACCCGTAAAAATTTGAAAATGACCATACGTAAAATACATATGGTTGATCTTAGCTCTCAATATGAGAATATTAAGGAGGAGATCGACCTGGCTATTCATGAGGTAATCAAGTCGTCGGGGTTTATTAACGGTAAAGCTGTGCAGGAGTTTGGTTCAAACTTGGCCAATTACCTTGGGGTTGAGCACGTTATTCCATGTGCTAATGGTACGGATGCACTACAAATAGCATTGATGGCGTTGGACTTAGAGGCCGGTGATGAGGTAATTACAACTCCATTCACCTTCATAGCGACAGCAGAGGTAATTTCATTATTGAAATTGAAACCGGTATTTGTTGATATTGATCCCAACACGTTCACGATTGATATAGAACAATTGCAAGGCTTGATAACAAACAGAACAAAATGCATTATTCCGGTTCACTTATTTGGACAGGCTTGTAACATGGAAGCAATCATGCAGGTGGCAGCAGATAAGAGTCTTCATGTGATAGAAGACAATGCACAGGCAATTGGAGCAAGTTATATTTTTCAAGACGGTACAAGAAAGAAATTGGGATCGATAGGCCATATTGGTTGTACCTCTTTTTTTCCTTCAAAAAATCTGGGCGGCTATGGGGATGGCGGAGCGATAAGTACCAACAACTCAATTATAGCGGATAAATTGAGCATGATAGCCAACCATGGTTCGAAAGAAAGATATTATCATGATGTGATTGGAGTGAATTCGAGATTGGATACAATACAGGCGGCTATTCTGAAGATCAAATTGAATTATTTGGATGAGTATATAGCGAAGAGACAGGAAGCGGCGAATTATTATAATGAAGCGATGGTTGAGATTGATCAAATTCAAACACCGGTAACGAGTGATTTCTCAACCCATGTGTTTCATCAATATACCATCTTGATGGAAACCGGACGAGATGATTTGAAAGCACATTTAGAAAAGGAAGATATTCCGAGTATGGTTTATTATCCTGTTCCCTTACACTTACAGCCGGCGTATAGTTATCTCGGTTATAAGGAGGGGAGCTTTCCGGTCACGGAACTACTGGCAAAGCAAGTACTATCTTTGCCAATGCATACCGAGCTCGACAATGAGCAATTAGAATTTATATGCTCTACTATAAAGTCTTTTTTTAACTAGGGAAAAAGTTCGATCCTTTGTTTAACCGGTTCATTTTATCGATAATAAAATAATCAAATAGTCAAATGAATATCGCAGTAGTAGGTACGGGATATGTAGGTTTGGTTACGGGCACTTGTTTGGCCGAAATGGGGAATAATGTAATCTGCGTAGATATCGACGAGGCGAAGATCAATAAGTTAAACAAGGGCGTAATATCAATTTATGAACCTGATCTGGACATATTATTCAAAAGGAATTTTGAGCAAAAACGCCTTTCCTTTACTACGGATCTGAAGTCTGCAGTAAGTCAATCACTGCTTATCTTTTTGGCTTTACCTACACCAACTGGAGAAGATGGGTCGGCAGATCTTTCCTATGTCCTGGATGTCGCCGGTCAGCTGGGTGACATGATCGATGAGTATAAGGTGATCATTGATAAGAGCACCGTACCGGTGGGAACGGCTGCACAGGTTACCGAGATGATCAAGAAAAATGCAAAAGCAGAATTTGATGTAGTGTCCAATCCGGAATTCTTACGAGAAGGTGTTGCGGTGAAGGACTTCATGAAGCCGGATAGAGTCGTGATTGGAACAAGCTCTGCGAAAGCAAGGCAAATAATGGAAAAATTGTACGCACCTTTCCTTCGTCAGGGTAATCCACTCCTGATAATGGATGAGCGGTCTGCGGAGCTGACTAAATATGCGGCTAACACTTATCTGGCCACAAGGATCTCATTCATGAACGAAATTGCCAGTATGTGTGAGATTTTAGGCGCTGATGTTGACATGGTGCGAAGAGGAATTGGTAGCGATACAAGAATAGGAAAGAGCTTTCTTTTTCCAGGAGTTGGATTTGGAGGGAGTTGTTTTCCAAAAGATGTTCAGGCGTTGTTGACCATATCAGAAAAAGAAAACTTCGATTTCAAGATTCTTCGGTCGGTGATTGATGTAAATCAACGACAAAGAATACTGATGGCGGTTCGCATTCAAAAACATTTTGGAGATAACCTGGAGGGAAAAAAAATTGCTGTATGGGGTTTGGCATTTAAGCCGGATACCGATGATATACGCGAGGCACCTTCCACCTATATGATACAGGAATTGCTAAATCAAAAAGCTTCAATCAGCGTATTTGACCCTGAAGCAATGGACAACGTAAAGAATGAGTTTGGTGACAAGATCAACTACGCGAAAGATCAATACGAGGCAATTCAGGATGCAGATGTACTTCTCATTGTGACAGAATGGGCTTTATTCAGAACGCCTGATTTTAACAAGATGAAAGAGTTGATGAAGCAAGCACTCATCTTTGATGGAAGAAATCTTTATAATCTTGACGACATGCTAAGCGCCGGATTTGAATATTATAGTATTGGTAGAACTCCGGTAAACAAACAATCTTGAAAACATGAAGAAGATCTTGATAACAGGCGCTGCCGGATTCCTGGGCTCTCATTTATGTGATAAGTTCATGAAGGAAGGATTTCATGTAGTTGGAATGGACAATCTTATTACAGGAAACCTAAAGAACATAGACCATCTTTTTCCGGAAGAACATTTCGAGTTCTATCATCACGACGTTACAAAATTCGTCAACGTACCGGGTGAGCTACATTATATTTTACATTTTGCTTCTCCGGCGAGCCCGGTTGATTATTTAAAAATGCCCATCCAAACATTAAAGGTCGGTGCTCTGGGTACCCATAATCTGCTTGGACTGGCTAAAGAAAAAAATGCAACCATATTAGTTGCCTCTTCGTCTGAAGTCTATGGCGATCCAAGCGTACATCCCCAGCACGAAGATTATTGGGGAAATGTCAATCCTGTAGGTCCTCGCGGTGTTTACGATGAAGCCAAACGGTTTCAGGAAGCCATTACCATGGCTTACCATAATTTCCATCAAGTAGATACTAAGATTGCCCGTATTTTTAATACGTATGGACCAAGAATGCGAATTGATGACGGAAGGGCACTTCCTACATTCTTGAACCAGGCTTTGACCGGAAAGGATCTGACAGTCTATGGAGACGGATCCCAAACACGTTCTTTTTGTTTTGTACAGGACATGGTTGAAGGAATTTATAAATTGTTGTTAAGCGATTATAACCTTCCCGTAAATATTGGGAATCCGGATGAGATCACGATGAAAGAATTTGCTGAGGAAATTCTTAAATTTGCATCCTCTCAAACAAAGATCATCTATGAACCACTTCCGCAGGATGATCCCAAGCAGCGCAAACCTTCCATTGACAAAGCGAAAGAGATATTGGGTTGGGAACCTAAGGTCGGCAGGAAAGAAGGATTAAAGTTAACGCTTGAATACTTTAAAACACTCGTGTGATCGATTTAGGAGCTTTAGCTTTTCAATTTTTATTTAAATAGAATAATAGATTTAAACATAGAGTATAGATGGATTATTTTTGTCATGAAACAGCGGTAATTGATGAAGGATGTACAATTGGGAAGGGCGTGAAGATTTGGCATTTCACGCATATCATGCCACGTTCTGAGATAGGTGAGGGTTGTGTCATCGGACAAAACTGTGTGATATTTCCCGAAGTGGTTCTTGGCAAAAATGTAAAGGTTCAAAATAATATTTCAATCTATACCGGAGTTACTTGTGAGGATGATGTGTTCTTAGGGCCTTCGATGGTTTTTACTAATGTCATAAATCCTCGAAGCGCAATTATTCGCAAGGATGAGTTCATGAAAACCAATGTAGCAAAGGGCGTCACGATTGGCGCAAATGCCACGATCATTTGTGGAAATGATTTGGGCGAATACTCATTTGTGGGTGCAGGGGCCGTTGTGAATAAGGACGTTCCTCCATATGCACTGGTCGTTGGAAATCCTGCCAAACAAATTGGCTGGATGAGTGAATATGGGCATAAATTGGAATTAGATGAAGATGGTATGGGTACTTGTCCGGAAAGCGGGGAGGAATATCAATTAGAAAATAATAAGCTATTAAAAATTGAGAAAGCTTGATTCATGGGATGAATCACTAAAAAGATAAATGTGATATGTATCAGGAATTAGTAGATAAGAAACAAAAACTTGCCGTGATAGGATTGGGCTATGTGGGCCTTCCTGTGGCACTTGGGTTTGCTAAAAAGTTATCCGTTATAGGGTTTGATATTTTTGAAAAGAAGATTGAACAACTTAGAGAAGGAAAAGATCCGAATTTGGAGTTAGATGATAATAATTTTAAAGACACGGATATATATTTCACTTCCGATGCCGGTGAGATACAGGAAGCCATATTTTATATTGTTGCTGTTCCTACACCCGTTGATGAGCATAAGGTGCCTGATTTGTCTGCTTTACTATCCGCGACAGAAATCGTGGCTAAAGTGCTCAAAAAAGGCGATTACGTGGTTTATGAATCCACCGTTTATCCCGGTTGCACAGAAGAAAAATGTGTTCCTCTGTTGGAGAAGATATCCGGATTAAAGTTCAAAGAAGAATTCAAGGTCGGCTATTCACCGGAGAGGATCAATCCTGGTGACAAGGAACATATCCTCGAAAATATCGTGAAGGTTGTTTCCGGGTGTGACGATGAATCCCTCGAATTAATATCTAAAATATATGGTCTGATAATTCAAGCCGGAGTGCACAATGCTTCCAGTATAAAGGTCGCAGAAGCTGCCAAGATTATTGAGAATGTTCAAAGGGATGTCAATATAGCTTTGATGAATGAGCTATCGATGATATTTGATACTATGCAAATCAATACATATGACGTATTAGCTGCAGCCGGAACAAAATGGAATTTTCTAAAATTCGTGCCCGGATTGGTGGGCGGACACTGTATTGGGGTTGACCCATACTATTTAACCTACAAGGCAAAAGAAATGGATTATGAACCTCAGGTCATTCTCGCAGGAAGAAGTATAAATGACCAGATGGGTGCACACATAGCACGTAGAACGGTTCAACTTATTTCGCGAAAGGGCAAAGATGTTGCCAAATCCAGGGTGTTGGTTATGGGAGCCACATTTAAGGAGAATGTAAACGACATCAGAAACTCAAAGGTTGCCGATATCATCCATGAATTGAAAAAATATGCGGTGCAGGTTGATGTGATAGATCCCATGGCTTCATCGGAGGATCTTGAAAAGGAATATGGATTTTCATTGATCGAGAAACCGGGTACGGATTATGATGCGATAATCCTGGCGGTCTCTCATGACGATTACACAGGTTATGATGAAGAATATTTTGAGTCCTTATCAAATGGCAGCGGTATACTTATCGATGTTAAAGGAATTTTTAAAGACAAGATCAAGAAACTCGAGTACTGGAGTTTATAACATATTATTGTGGCAGACTTCGAAAGGAAAATATTAATTACCGGAGGGGCAGGTTTTATTGGCTCTCATGTAGTAAGGATCTTCGTGGACCAATATCCTCAGTATCAGATCGTGAATTTGGATAAGCTTACCTACGCTGGTAATCTCGAGAATTTAAAAGATGTAGAAGGGAAACCTAATTATACTTTTGTCAAAGCAGACATTACTGATGAAGAGCAAATAGAAGCGATCTTCAATGATTATAAATTTGATAGTGTCGTTCATCTTGCAGCAGAGTCGCATGTCGACCGGTCTATTCACAGTCCCAAAGAATTTATTATGACCAATATTGTTGGAACTGTGAACTTACTTAATAGTGCGCGGGCGAGCTGGGGGGACGGCGCAACAGAAGGTAAAAATTTATTCTACCATATATCTACAGATGAAGTTTATGGATCTTTAGGTGCAGAAGGGCTTTTCACAGAAACGACACCCTATGATCCTCATTCTCCATACTCGGCTTCCAAAGCAAGTTCGGATCATATTGTCAGAGCATATTTTCATACTTACGGTTTGCCAATTATAATATCAAATTGTTCAAATAATTATGGTCCTAATCAGTTTCCTGAGAAACTGATACCCTTGATGGTTCATAATCTAAAACAAAGAAAGGCATTACCCGTTTATGGGAAGGGTGAGAATGTACGGGACTGGCTATATGTGGGGGATCACGCTGCAGCGATCGATCTTTTATTTCATAAAGGTACAGTTGGTGAAACATATAATATTGGAGGTAGTGAGGAACGAAATAACCTAGAGCTGGTGAAACAGTTATGCAGGATCTATGATGAACTGCAAAATGATGACGGGTTGAAATCAGAAGAGTTAATAGAGTTTGTCCAGGACCGTCCCGGCCATGATTTCAGGTATGCCATTGATTCTTCCAAGATTCAAAATGAACTGGGATGGAAACCCGCACATACATTTGAGCAAGGCATGAAATCGACCGTTAAGTGGTATCTCGAAAATGAAGAATGGTTGAATAATGTTACCAGCGGTGAGTACAAGAAATACTATGAGCTTCAATATAACACGGGTAATTAATATTAATTAAACAAAAGCGATACATGTACCAAACAGCCTATCATACAAAAGATATAAGGGAATATTCCTTTTTGATTACGGGTGGCGCGGGATTCATTGGTTCGCATATCGCAGAGTATTTACTCAAACATAATTCAAAGAAGGTGAGGGTGTTGGATAATCTAGCCACGGGGCATTACGAAAATATTGCAGGTTTTGTTGACAACGATGGATTGGAATTTATAGACGGTGACATCATGGATTTTGATGTGTGTGCGGGTGCCTGTGAAGGAATCGATTTCATTTTTCATGAAGCTGCTTTAGGTTCAGTGCAGCGATCAATCAAAGATCCCATAGCGACAAATAGTGTAAATGTAGATGGGTTTTTAAATATCCTGATGGCCGGCCACGCGGCGGGAGTTAAAAGGATTGTGTACGCTTCCTCATCTTCTGTTTACGGAGATGATGAGAGCCTGCCCAAGGTAGAGTATAAAGTAGGAAAACCGCTGTCTCCGTATGCGGTAACGAAGAAGACAAACGAACTTTACGCGCAAGTGTATCCTGAACTATATAACATTCCAATACTAGGGCTAAGATATTTTAATGTTTTTGGCCCACGCCAGGACCCGGATGGGCCCTATGCGGCTGTAATTCCAATATTTATAAACAATTCTATAAATGGTGAACCTGTTCATATCGATGGTGATGGTACGCAGACCAGAGATTTTACTTTTGTAGAAAATGCGGTTCAAGCCAACATAAAGTCTCTTTTTGTAGACAGCGATCTACTTGCGGAAGACCGGGTATTCAATGTGGCGGTGGAAAAGAATTATTCCATTACCGAGCTTTTCGAAATGATAAAGAAGATATTAGGTTCCGAAAATGAGGCAATTCATGAAGAACCAAGAGTCGGAGATATTAAGAACTCGTTAGCAAATCTTGAACTCTCCAGGAAGGTGTTAGGATATGAACCCACAATAAGTTTGGAAGAGGGTTTGAAGAGTACGGTGGAGTTCTATCAAAATAAGATGGTTCAGGAATCAGGTTCTACGGAAAATAAATGATGATTTTAAATAATAAAAAACGCATTATGATGACTCGTTTTTTCAGCATTACGATACTGATCTCGCTATTTTGTTTCAATCTTGAGGCGCAGATAACTCCTCCTGACAAGGTGGATATTTCGAACATGAATCCGGAGGATGTCACTCCCGCATTACTGAAGGACATGGGTTTGACAGATTCTCAGATCGACATTGTCATGCAGAAGATAGCAAATGGTGAGCAATTGCCAAGTGACCTCACTAAATTGGAAAACTATGAAGATTACCTCGAACCGGATACTTTGAAGGAACGGAATCAAGTGCAAGAGGTTCAGGAGTCGGTGTTTGTCGCACAACCGGTAGTGAAGGAAGGTGGGATAGTTAAGGTATATGGGCAAGGGTTTTTCAGGAACTCAAACATCAAGCTTTACCAGCGAGCCTCTGAAATTCGCGCTCCTGATAATTACATTCTGGGAGTTGGTGATGAGATCAATATAGTAATATGGGGCACAGCTAATTATTCACAGGTGTACACCTTGGATAATAACGGTGCCATTCATCCTAAGTTGTTAGGACGCATGTATCTCAAAGGCCTCAGTCTGGAAAAGGCACGATCGCTTCTTAAGAGAAGGTTCGGGTCCATCTTTGATCTTAGCTCTTCTCAAATTGATATCACACTAACATATTCCAGGGTAATAACGACAAATATTGTAGGAGAAGTGGAAAGGCCTGGTTCCTATACGATATCTGCAGTTAATACGGCCTTCAATGCCTTGATGGCGTCGGGAGGTGTTTCTGATATTGGTAGCGTTAGAGAGATTTATGTGAAGCGAAAAGGCAAGATTGTCAGAAAGCTTGATGTGTACGAATTTCTTATGGATCCGAAAGGTGATTATGATTTCTTCCTTGAAAATGATGATTACATATTCATTCCTGTAATAGGACGTACTGTCACTGTAGTGGGTGAGGTTAAGAGGGAACATACTTATGAACTGATAGAAGAGGAACATCTGACCAAGCTTATTGATTTTGCAGGAGGGCTTACTTCAGCCGCATATACCACCAACATCCAAATAAAAAGATATCTGGACAGTGAAGAGATTCTTATTGATTTGAGTTTGGATAGTCTGACAAGAAACAATTTAGATTTTGAACTTCAAGATGGGGATCATGTAATAATTCATAAGATACCGGAGGGTATAACGAATTACGTGGAAATCATTGGTGCTGTTAAGCTGCCGGGCAAGTATCAGCTGAAGGAAGGGCAAAAGATCAGCGACGTAATCAATATTGCAGAAGGGCTATTGTACAATACTTACTTGCCCAGAGGATATGTAGTTAGAATTAATGAAGACCTTTCCATTCAATATATCCCCTTTAATTTGGGTTCAGTTATGTCAAATATGAATTCCGGTGAGAACATAAGACTACAAAGTTTCGATTTGATAAATATATATGCTAAAGATGATTTCAAGGACGATTTTAATATATCCATAGAGGGTGCGGTAAGAATACCCGGTGTATATCCGTTTGGAAATGGACTCAAGCTCAAGGATGTCTTATATTTCGGCGGTGGGTTAAAACACGGAGCGGCAAATAACAGGATTGAAATTTCACGGATCTTAAATTTTAACGATGCTGTAAATCAGGCGCTCCCAACCCGGATAACAGTACTTACCGTCCAGGTTGATTTTAATTTGAATATTGATGATGATGCAGCAGCGTTCGAACTGCAACCCTTCGACCAGATCTTTGTTCGAACGACTCCGGAATTTGAATTTCAACGAAACGTAACAATATCAGGTGAAATTTTATATGCAGGAACCTATTCTCTTCTTAGCAAAGAGGAAAGGTTATCTGATGTTATTGCAAGAGCAGGGGGAGTTACCGACTGGGCGTTTTTGGAAGGTGCTACATTATTCAGGGTTGATAATGAAGCAGGATATCTTTTCATGGACGTTAAAAAAGTTCTGACGCATCAAAACACCAAGACCAATTATATATTAAAAGAAGGAGATATTATTGTTATTCCAAAGATCAATGAATTGATCATGATTGCCGGTGAAATAGAATATCCCGGCACAGATGTGATTAATGCACCTTATCACAAAAATAGATGTGCGCGATTTTATATCCGAAAATATGGAGCTGGGTTTACTAAGGATGCAAAAAAGAGAAAGACCTACGTGGTGCTTCCGGGAGGATTTGTGAAAAATACTACCGGCTTTGGCCTCTTTAATATTTACCCAAGAGTAAAAAAGGGATCCACGATCGTTGTCGTGAAAAAGGTTAAAAGAGAGAAGGAAGATAAAGAAAAAGTGGAAATTGACTGGAATGTGTTTATTGAAAAAACGACGGTTAAAATTACCGGACTTCTTACTTTATACTTCTTAATAACCAACCTCTAGTTCTGATTCATTCCTTGGTCCTATACCTGCGCAAGAATATTATTACGCTATTGGCTGGATAAATCATTATTTTCGTCGGATTATTCAATTTTCGTCATGCCATTCATAGATACCCCCATAGTCGGACTGAAGATATTCGAACCGAAGCTGTTCGAAGATGAAAGGGGTTATTTCTATGAAAGTTATAATGAGAAATTATTTAAAGAGAATGGTATTGATGTTCATTTTACCCAGGACAACGAGTCTAAATCCTCCAAAGGAGTTTTGCGAGGACTTCATTATCAACTGGCGCCGTATTCTCAATCTAAATTAGTGAGAGCGCTGCAAGGTGAGGTACAGGATGTTGTAGTCGATATGCGCAAAAAATCACCGACTTACGGAAAATCCTTTAGCATTATTTTATCCTCCGAGAATCATAAGCAACTCTTTGTACCTCGTGGATTCGCACATGGGTTTTATGTGCTCAGCGAGACTACGACGATACTCTATAAAATTGACAACGACTATTCCAGGGAATCGGAATCGGGTGTTATGTATAATGATCCAACTTTAAATATTGAATGGGCAATCAAAGATGACCTGTTGATATTATCTGAAAAAGACAAGATGCTAAGCAGTTTTGCGGAAGCAAAAAATAATTTTGAATAATCCTCAAATCGCTGAATTTTACCTATAAATGAGCAAGATACTTGTCACCGGGTCAAACGGTCAGCTGGGATCCGAGTTACAAACCCTGGCGCCTGAGAAGGGTGCTCTGAATTTCACTTTTACGGATATAGAAGAATTAGATCTTCTGAATGATCAGGCTGTAAAAGAGCATTTTCATGATAATCAATATGATTATTGTATTAATTGCGCTGCTTATACTGCCGTGGATGCAGCTGAAACGGATGAGGATAACGCAAGAGGTATTAATGTGAAAGCTGCGGAAAGGTTATCCGCGGCTTGCAAATCACGCGGCACAACGGTGAGCCCGGCCCCGGCCAGCAGCGCGCGTCGGCGCTGGTCATGCGGCGCGCGGCGGGCGAACGCCGCCGTCAGCTTGCCCATCCACACCACGGGGTGCATGGCGTTCGGCGGCTCCGGCAGCAACGCGTCCAATAGCACCGCAAGGCCCAGGACCGCCAGGTCCAGCGTCCACGCTCCGGGCCAGAACCAGCCTGCCATTCAGCATCACCCCCCGCTATAGAACGGCGCGCCGTACAGCGACGACGCCTCGTTGCCCAACACGATGGCCGCCAGCAAGACGGCGACGGCCGCAAGCTCGTTGATCGCGCCGTAGCTGTCGCCCGTGAGACCGCCCAGCATCCGCGCCATCCACCGGCCCAGAGCCAACGCGACCAAGGAAGCGATCGCCAACAGCACGACGCCCGCCACGCCGGCGAGGCCGATACTGGCCGCCAGCGCCACGGCGAACCCGGCGGCTATCTGCCACCGCGTGCGGCCCGCCTGGAACCCCGGGCCCATGCCTTCTCGCCGGGCGTAGGGGAACGCCTCCATCGCCGCCAGCACCGCCCACCTCGACAGGGCCGGGAAGAGGACCAGCATCTCGATGCGGACACGCCCC
>JACZTA010000097.1 GCA_022573915.1 Bacteroidota bacterium
TGAAAAACCTGCGAGAATGTCATGAGCTCTTTTCCGTTTGTTCAAGGAAGGAAGTGATCGGACTGGTTGCCTGCGCAAACTGACTTTCAATACCCAATCGTGATTCATAGGCCAGACGCCCTGCTTTCACCGCCATATTAAATGCTTCGGCCATCACTACAGGATCGGCGGCTACCGCAATAGCGGTATTTACTAAAACTGCATCTGCGCCCATTTCCATTGCTTCTGAGGCATGTGACGGGGCACCGATACCTGCATCCACTACCACAGGTACGATGGCCTGGTCAATGATGATCTCAAGCATAGCCTTGGTTCGTAATCCTTTGTTGCTTCCAATTGGCGATCCCAAAGGCATAACAGCTGCTACGCCTGCTTCTTCCATATGCTTGCATAGGACAGGATCAGCATTGACATAAGGTAAAACGATAAATCCCAATTTGGATAACTCCTCCGCTGCTTTTAATGTTTCGATATGATCGGGAAGTAAATATCTTGAATCGGGGTGAACTTCGAGTTTTATCCAATTCGTTTCGAGTGCTTCGCGAGCCAGCTTTGCAAAAAACACCGCTTCTTTGGCTGTTCTAACCCCGGCCGTATTAGGCAGCAGTTTTACATTTGGAAGTTTTAAATGTGTCAGAAGATCATCCTTTTTATCTTCAGTATCAACTCTCTTTAATGCCACGGTCACCAACTCAGACCCGGAAGCTATCACGGCTTCTTTCATAATATCAGACGAACCAAACTTGCCGGTGCCTACAAATAAGCGTGAGTCAAATACAGTGTCTGCAATCTTCAGTTTGTTCATGTTATTCTCTGTTTTTCAACACCTCTAAATAATCCGTAATAGTTTTTTTCCTATCCTTTGAATCGTTGATGCCGGATGATATGGCTACTCCGTCTATGCCCGTGTTCATCAAAAGATCGACATCCGTTACTTTAATTCCACCAATGGCTATAACCGGTATTTCAAAACCTTTCTCCCTGAAAATATCCATGATATTCTTATATCCGGAAATTCCCAATACTTCACGCAAGCTCTTTTTGGTTGCTGTTTCAGTGAAGGGGCCCAATCCTATATAGTCCGGTTTAAATGGAGCAATCTCAACCATCGCTTTGATAGTATGCGCACTTGTGCCAATTATTTTTTCTTCACCCAAATGCCATCGGGCTTCTTTGACCGACATATCTTCCCGGCCCAGATGAACGCCATCAGCATCTATGTCTATTACTGCTTTAACATTATCATTGATTATCAGTTTGGCACCATGCCGGTGGCAAATATTCCTGATCCTGTAAGCATTTTCCAATATTTCTTCAGTCCAGGTTTCCTTGGTGCGGAATTGCACCCATCGAATACCGCTCATTACAGCCATTTCGGCCTGTTTATAATGAGAAAATCCATCCGTAGAATCATTGGTAAGAAACTGCAGTTGTGCAATCTTTTTGTCAATAATCAGCTCCTGAATCATAGAATTTGATTGTGATGATAACCGATCAGACTATCATCAGAGTTTATAAATTGTTCAACGTAATTTTTTGCTTCAGCGCAAGCCTCATTCAATTTCATGCCCAACGTCAGATTAGCCATGATCGATGACGATAACACACATCCGGTTCCGTGTTTTTCCTTATCGTAAATTCGTTTTGATTCAAATATTTTCTTACCCGCTTTGGTAAATAATGTGTCATTGGATTCAACTCCCGGTGCATGTCCTCCTTTTAAAAGAACATTTGTTTTTTTTGCTAACAACTTTGCCCCATTCTCTTCCGAGAGCTCCGGGAAGATCATCTTTATCTCTTCCATGTTTGGTGTGATCAGGTACAAATCCCTTGCTAGTTCAATTATTTTCTCAAATGGAAATGAAAAATGTATCTGAAATCCTGAACTGGTGCTCATAACAGGATCCCAGATGATCTTGATCACGGGAAACGTATCGTATAGCAAAGCAATAATATGATCAAGCATGTCAAGGTCTTTTATCATTCCTATCTTTGCGTATTCAAAATCAAATCGCTCACTAACCATTAATAGCTGGCTATTGATATTGGAGTACTGCATCCACTCGACACCCTGAAACATAATATCATTTTGAAAAGTAATGCCCGTGGTAATTCCACAACCATATACGTCATGAGATTCGAGTGTTTTAATATCAGCCAATAAACCGGCTCCGGCCGACGGGTCGTGAGCAGCGATACATAGTGCATTAGGTCGTTTCATGAGCAAGCATTTTTTATCTCAATAAATTTATTAACGGGATCGGAGTTTTGCCAAATGGCTCCCATAAGGGCGACGCCTTTAAACCCGAGTTCCTTTACCATTTGAATCTTATCTACATCCACACCTCCTAGGGCATATACGTTCCGCTTTGTTCTTTCTAACATTTTCTTAAGATCCCCATTGACAAATGTAGATTTGTAGTTCTTTTTTGTAATACTATCAAACACCGGACTTAAAATCAGATAGTTGTACCGGATCAATCTGGATTTAACTTCCGGTATACTATGAATGGCTATAGTATATTTCAAACCTGGCTTTCTGAACTTCATCTTTCTAATTCTCAGCCAGGTTTTGAATGGTTCTTTTCTATGCCGGTTTGAAATATGTATACCCGCCAAACCCATTTCCAGGGCCAATGTGTGGTAAGAGTGAACAACTAATTTTTTAAGATAATGTGGTTGGAACCGCTCAATATAACACCTCAGGTCATTCCTCGAGAAATAGGGTTTGCGCACATGAAAAAAATCCATTCCATTATCCAACATTGCTTCCACCATACTATGCTCGCCATCCAAATCGTTGGCATTGGAGATCACTATAACCTTTAAACTCATTTATATTTGATTAGTAAAATTTTTATCCATTAATTCTTTTTAGAATATAATTCAGCTCCTCCTGATACAAATTCCCTTGACTTTTCTTTCATGCCTCTTTCCAGTACCTCCTTAGAGTCCAGTTCAAGACTGCGCGCATAGTTTCTAACATCCTCGGTGATCCTCATGGAGCAAAACTTCGGACCACACATTGAGCAAAAATGAGCCACCTTGGCATTTTCTGATGGTAAGGTCTCATCGTGATATTCCCGCGCAGTATCCGGATCCAATGAAAAATTAAATTGGTCGCTCCATCTAAACTCAAACCTTGCTTTACTAAGGGCATTATCTCTTATCTGTGCTGTTGGATGCCCTTTTGCCAGATCCGCAGCATGAGCTGCAATCTTATAGGTTATAACGCCATCTTTTACATCCTTTTTATTAGGAAGCCCCAAATGTTCCTTAGGTGTTACGTAACACAACATAGCTGTACCATACCAACCGATCATGGCAGCTCCAATGGCGGAGGTTATGTGGTCATATCCGGGAGCTATATCGGTGGTAAGAGGACCCAGGGTATAGAATGGAGCGTCATGGCAGATTTCCAACTGCTTGTCCATGTTTTCCTTGATCATATGCATGGGTACATGTCCGGGACCTTCGATCATCACTTGCACATCATGTTTCCATGCAATTTTTGTAAGCTCGCCCAGCGTTTCCAACTCTGCAAACTGAGCTTCATCATTTGCATCCCTCAATGACCCGGGCCTTAATCCATCGCCCAGCGAAAATGCCACGTCATATGCTTTCATTATCTCACAGATCTCTTCAAAATGGGTATAGAGAAAACTTTCTTCATGATGAGACAGACACCATTTGGCCATGATCGCTCCGCCACGTGATACAATTCCTGTCAGTCGTTCAGCGGTCATAGGTACATATCTCAACAGCACTCCCGCATGTATGGTAAAATAATCGACGCCTTGTTCAGCTTGTTCGATCAAAGTATCCTTATATAATTCCCAGGTAAGTGCTACCGGATCACCATCTACTTTTTCAATGGCCTGATAGATTGGAACAGTCCCGATCGGAACCGGAGAATTTCTGATGATCCACTCTCTTGTTTCGTGAATATTCTGTCCGGTCGACAAATCCATAATGGTATCAGCGCCCCAACGGCACGCCCATACTGCTTTTTCCACTTCCTCCTCGATGCTTGAAGTCACCGCAGAATTACCAATATTGGCATTTATTTTAACCAAAAAATTCCTGCCTATAATCATGGGTTCTGCTTCCGGATGATTGATATTCGCCGGTATGATCGCCCTGCCTTCTGCAACCTCCTTCCTTACAAATTCGGGTGTAATTGACTCCTGTGGTATGTTGGCTCCAAAACTTTCTCCAGTATGATAGAAAGCATTTTGCTTTTGCTTTTTCCACACCTCCTCTAACAGTTGATTCTCCCGTATACATACGTATTCCATTTCAGGGGTGATGATCCCTTTACGTGCATAATGCATCTGGGAAACATTGGCACCTTGCCTGGCTTTCAGAGGAGAATATAGGTGGTGAAAACGAATCTTATCATTTTCAATATCGTTGAGTCTGATATTTGAATATTCAGACGTAAATCCATCCAATTGATCCACATCTTCCCGATCCAGAATCCAATCCTCCCTTAACCGCTTGATCCCACTCTGAACATCAATCTCAATATTGGGGTCGGTATAAGGGCCGCTGGTATCATAAACGATCAGGTCTTCAATAACAGATCCGTTACTACCATCAGTTGTTAAATGCTCGGACGAGATCGAGCGCATGGCTACTTTCAGGTCATGTATCTTTCCTTCGATATAAATCTTTTTTGAATTCGGAAAGGGATCTCTGGTTATTGTATCTGAGGTTGGGATTTTTTCTTTTACATGCATTGTTGCGGGGTTTAGAATTTAATAATTCATGATCGCGTTATCCTCCCTGAGTGGCAGTAATGATCAGAATATTGTCCTTATCCTGCAGTTTCACTTTAGGCCACTCTGGCTTAGGAGTTATTTCTTGATTCACAGCTACGGCAATTCCTGTTGAATCAGAATAATTTAATTCGGTTAGCAGTTCATCGAGACTTTTACCCTCTTCAATTTCAAGTGTCTTATCATTGACAGATAGCGTCATACATATTGATCTTTAAACAAATCATTAGAGGTGGTGCAGGTAATAACACATTGGATTTTTCCTACGGCAGCATTACCTGCTTCAGGTTCCCGTTCTGAATAGAGCAGAACAAAGGGTCTGATCTCAGACACTAAAAGTCAATTTATTCAGTGCCACCCCTAAGATTTAAATCTTATCGGAGTAAAATAAGGAAGAATATAAATGATAACGGAAAAAGAGGCCACTAGTTATGCACAAATGATGCACATCTTCAATCTTCGATCTTAGAAGTAAGCGGATGTTTCAATCCGGAATAGGAGTAAAGTTCTGCCTTGATCTTACCAACTACGATCGGAGTTTCAACCAGCAAAGGAAGGTGATTGTCGTCATCGGTTGCATAAATAACCATATCCTCACCACCGGTAAAGATGGTTCCATCAATAGTAAGTGGTTTGAACTTCACACATCTGAACTTTCCCAGCTTGGTTTTGATAATGCTCTTGCCAAGATATCTTATGTACAATGGCCAGACCTCCTCATCAAGGAACAGCGTGATAGGAATGGTGTCGTTAATGGCAGTATTGGAAAAATCTATGCAGCGTGCCATATATATAATCGAGAGTACATCCTGAGTACAATCCGGTATCTTATAGGTCTTTGGTTTTTTATAATCCTTGATTTCTGTTGCTTCATTATTAGCATGATCAAAGGTGATGTTTTCATAGATCAGATATCCGCCCTCATCCACGTCCCTGATAAACTTCAGGGGTAACAAAGTTTCCTTATCGACAAATGTTTCAAACCTGTCTCTTACTTTGAAAAACCAATCATAGGTTCTGTATGTCTTACCAATTGCTGTCATATGATATGCCGACCTTTTCATGATCCGTGCATTCTTTACTGTAAAAAGCACTTCGCCGGCATTGAAGTTCAGTCCATACCATTTATATCCTACCTTATAACGGAGCTGTTCACCGGCAATGAATGAATTGTTAACTGTGAGACAAGAATTTGTATCACCCGCCTGCGAGTCAGGTTTTGTACCACCCTCATTCCACGAGGGTGCCGTTAGAATAAGAACGGTAATTACCACCAGCAATAGCTTTTTCATGATTGATTATTTAAAAAATCTGATCCAATAAATAATGATTGCACCAATAATCGCCGGGATTATCAGGTTGATCATCCAAATACCAAAGGAAGCCGACAATGTGGCTAACTCATTAATATTGTCTACGTTAACTTCCTGAAATAAGTAAAAGGCAATCTGACCCCTTATCCCCAGTTCAATGATCGCTATAGATGGTATTATTGTGTGGATAAAGAATACCAGGCATATGATCATGAACCCATCAAACAACTCAAAATTGATACCAAAAAGCTTCATCATGAATAAATACTGCAAAGTAAAAACAGAATATCTCAAAAGAGATAAAAAATAGTACGTCCACAACTCCTTGATATTGAAGAATTTAAGAACAGTTGTGTACTTAGAAAATCTTTTTAAAAACTTGATTTTTTCCATCCATTCATGTATAATGGATACATTGAAATAAATCAATATCAGCAAGGTCATGACTACACCACCAATAACTGCCGCTGCAAGGACTGAGTACCATTCTTGTCCAAGATGCAACCACATAAAGTAGAGCAAACCTAAAATACCCAGCGTAAGTGCAGCAAGTATCTGGCTAAAACTGCCTACCAATGTCAGAAAGACGCCCTTGATCTTGTGTCCGGGTTGCAGAACCGCCACCCGGCCAATAAACTCACCTACCCTGTTAGGCGTGAAAATTGAAAATGTGATCCCACCCAAGATTCCATTTATTGCCCGCAGGAAAGATATCTTTTCAATCTTGCTGATTAAGAGTTGCCATTTGAAGGATTCCAGCAACCAGTTGACCGGCATAAATATGATAGTCAGAAACAGGTAAATAATATTACCTCCGTGCAGTGCTTCCACATACCCACCCAGGATGGATTCAATATCTTCATTCAGGAAGATCTCCCGATACAAAGCAAACAGCAACAGCAGCGTTATTAACACCTGAATGCTGCGGTTAATAGTGTGTTTATGCTTTAATATGGCCTCGAACATTGGTCTATAACTTCTTCATCTGATGAACCAATAATTTGCAAATATTACCTAATATTGTAGAATCTCAAAATGCCTGAAAATAAGCCTTCAAACAGTAAAGTAGAAAAGATCATCCTGGGTATCGATCCTGGTACGGTAATCATGGGTTACGGGTTGGTTCATGTAAAGGGAACCATCATGACTATGATTACGGCTGAAGCGATTCACATCAAATCCTCTTTTTCGCATTACGAGAAACTCAAATATATATACAATGAGATCAAGAAAATAATAGACCGTTATCAGCCGCAAGAAGTTGCAATTGAGGCACCATTCTATGGTAAGAACGCGCAAGTAATGTTAAAACTAGGGCGTGCTCAGGGTTCCGCTATCACTGCTGCGTTAAATGAAAACCTACCTGTTTTTGAATATGCTCCGCGAAGGATCAAACAATCCATTACGGGAAGGGGAACGTCTTCAAAAGAGCAGGTAGCAGCCATGCTAAAGCAATTATTGAAATTTAAAAAGATGCCTGAACATCTTGATATAACGGATGCGCTGGCAGTGGCGGTTTGTCATGCAATGCAGAACAGAGTGGCGGCGGTGAATGGTAGCAAGAAATACAAAGACTGGGGGACTTATGTGAAGGATAATCCCACGCGGATTAAAAATCCCTGATTGCTTATTCCTGACACTTAAACTTATTGAATAACTAATCAAAAACGGTCAACCTTAATTGCGCCTGGTCATAGAACCTCAGACTAAAGACAGGAGACCGAAGTTTATTTCTAAATCCTCAAATCCTTCAAAAACTTCTTCTCCATCAGAGCACCGTTCTTCACAATGCTCTTCATCCATTTGATCCTTAGGTCGATCTGCTCTTCTTCCGATAAAACATACTCAATACCGGATTTATGCAGCTTCTGTGTCAAGTGAAACAAGAATATGGCAGCACATACAGAAAGATTTAAACTCTCTGTAAAACCATACATGGGAATCGTCACATAGGAATCGACGTTGTCCATGGCATAATCTGATAACCCTTCCAGCTCCGTTCCAAAAAGTAGGGCTGTCTTATCATCTATTGGGAGATCTCTTATACTTACTCCTTGCTCATGTGGACTGGTAGCAATGATCTTATATCCATTCGTCCTCAATTGATCTATACAAACCTTTGAATTATTTACATTCTTCTTTTTGTACCTGATTATGTTAACCCATTGTGCAGAGCCTAAGGTGATATCCCGATTTACATCATAATCGTATTTATTTTCAATCACATGAATATCCTGAATACCAAAACAATCACAGGATCGCACCACAGCGCTGGAATTATGCGATTGAAATATATCCTCCAATACCACGGTGATATGCCGGGTACGATACGTCAATACCTCATCAATCTTCGATTTTTTGTTGCCTGTAACGTATTCGGAAATGAATTCAACTAACTTTCTCTTGATCTCGAGGTCCATTTCAAAGATTTGCCATATTTTCAATGGGTTTTAAGCATCGAAGTAGAAAAGATTTGGCTTTAAAATAGATTCCGGGGGAACCACTTTCCCTGGGACCGGCTATGTTGAGTATCGTTATTTCCTGTTCTAATAACCATCCACTCAATTCTGCCTCCAAACTGCCTAGATTATCTGCCAAACTTAGAGAGGGTTGGCCATATTCATCAGTGTCAAAGTTCACATCGTACAGGTCGACCATCATCAGAGGTTTGGATAAGGTCGATGTGAGATCCCGCGTATGTGCCGTTCCTCCCGTGACCGTACCCTGAGCAATGATCAAAGTACCATCGCTATCCTGTACATTCCACTTGGTACGTTCGTCATAATCAGAAGTTGGTGTTTCATCAAGCGGATAATGAAGAGGAATTATACCATCTTCCGCAAGTCTGCCCTTTGGGCACCAGCCTCCGATTGAATAACCTTTTTCCAAACCGTAGTCCAGTGCTGCCCTGTCTACTCCGGTTTGTCCGCCACTAATAATTTTCAAAGTATTGTATAATTTAAGAACAAATAATCCATCCCCAAGATAAAAAAAGCCCTGAAACAATGAGTTATTTCTAACGTAAATTTCAGGGCTTTTCTAAATTGAACAGTTTTAGCGCACGCTATTTGTTAATTCAGAACCTGCACGCCACTTGACGACTCTTCTCGCCGGTATCTGAATCGTTTCACCGGTTTGAGGATTTCTTCCTTTTCGTGCTGCCCTGTCTTTTACAGACCAACTGCCGAAACCGATCAATGCAACTCTGTCGCCTTTTTTCAAAGCAGAAGATGCATTATCGATGAAAGAATCCAAAGCCCGGCCCGCTTGAGCTTTAGTTATGCCCGCCTTTGATGCCATGGCATTGATTAGGTCACCTTTGTTCATAAGCTTTAGTTTTACTCCTAAAAGTACAGGAGTGGGTTAGAGAATAGATTATGTGAACATATAGTAAATCTAACCCTTCAGAATCCAAAAAGCAACTTTTTCACCACTTTTCCCACCAAAAATCACGCTACCACAGGGTTTAAGCTGCTACTAAATATAGATAAAATTTATATTTTAAAATTTATTTTATATTAAATTTTGATTACCAATCTTTTACGAATGAAATATACTGAATCACTGCATTCTTTAAATAAAATTCTGTGATGCTAAAGCACACTAAATTTCATGCTAATATCGTATAACTATTTGCCCGGCAATTTCATTGTAATAAAGTAATTAGATGTATTTTTGAGCGAAATGAGTTCAAACAAACTGGTCATATTATCCCTGATATGCTGCTTTGGCTTTATGGTTGCCTGCAGTCCGAAAGGAGCATGCCCCAGGTTTAAATCAGCCGTGGATAATAGGGTAAGGAAATCCGGACTAGCGGCAGTGACCAACTTTAGCTTCTCCAAAAGACAAAAAACCTATAAGCGCAACAAACCGATTGGAAACTTCGCAACTGGCAGAACAAGGTGGACTCGGGGCAGTAAGTCCTCGAACATGGCGTTTACAAATTTTAAGTTTTCGAATAAGTACCCGAAATCTATAAGTGCGCACCGGAGTGGACGGGCATTCCAAAATTTCAAATTTTCCAGAAAATTACCTAAACCGATCAGTCGAAGAACCTCTTTGCTGGCACATAAGAATTTTCAGTGGTCTAATAAATCCGGGAGTAGTGTAAGTCGCAGATCTTCAGCCCTCGCCTTTAAAAATTATCAATTTTCAAAACGGACTCGTGGTCTACCGAAGCCCAAAGTAGTCAGTAGTTTCTCTAATACCAAGCCAAGGAAGAAGAGAAAAAGCCGATATAAAGACAGCCAGTTTAAAAAATTCTCGTTCAAGCGCAGACAAGGCAAGTACAAGAAGAAGAAAAAGAGAGAAGAAGGGCTATTTGATGAAGAAATGAATCGGTTCCAGAATGTCGGTGGATAATTACAAAAATTCACCCTTGATTACTGTCAATTAATTCTATTTTTACCGCTCGTTTATGTCCAGTTTCATTCTTAATCTGATCAAAGGGATCCTCATGGGTGCTGCGAATGTTATTCCGGGCGTTTCCGGTGGCACTGTCGCGTTCATCACAGGGATTTATGAAAAGCTGATTGAGAGCCTGAACGCTATTGATCTTAAAGCCATCAAATTGTTTTTCACGGGTAAGTGGCGATCACTGGCAGCCAAGATCAATTTAACATTCCTTTCAACACTGTTTCTCGGGATTCTTGTAGCAACCTTCTCTCTTGCAAAACTAATCGAGTATCTGCTAACAAACTACGAAATAGAGATATGGTCTTTTTTCTTCGGACTCATAATCGCCTCCTCAATTATCATCATTAAACAAATCACAAACTGGAAACCCATTACCGTGTTTTTCCTCATCGCCGGTATCGGTATTGCTTACGCTATCACATCCCTTTCCTTAATAAGAACCCCTGACACCCTGCCATATCTGTTTATGTCAGGTGCCATTGCCATCGTTACAATGATTCTGCCCGGTGTGTCAGGATCATTTATGCTTGTCATTTTAGATAAGTATAGCTACGTAATCGGTATGGTGACCAGTATTACCGATGGGATCAAACCTTTGATACAATCACTCATGGCCGGAGAATTCTCAGGCGTGCGAACGGCTTTAGAATCAATGCAAATAATACCGCTTCTTGTGTTTATGGCAGGTACAATAATTGGTTTATTGTTATTTGCAAAAGTTCTTAACTGGCTCTATAAAAATTACAAGAATGTGTTAATAGCTTTTCTCACCGGGTTTCTTATCGGATCACTGAATAAGGTGTGGCCCTGGAAAGAAACGTTGGAATGGTACACCGACAAGCAAAATGAGCTGCAACCACTAATTCAAAAAAATATTCTACCCCCGGAAATCGATTTGAAATTTCTTATCGCCATAGGTTTAGCGGTTTCCGGTTTTCTCATAGTCTATCTGGTAGAACGGTTTGCAACACCTAAAAGTCATTGATTATGAAAAAATTAGGCCTGATCGGCAAAACACTGGAACACTCCTTTTCGAAAAAGGTATTTACCGAATTGTTATCGTCCGTAGAAGGACTTGATTACGAATATGATCTGTACGTACTTGAAAAGATCGAAGATTTTAATAACCTTTTGAAAGAGCACCCCGAGCTTGTAGGATTGAACGTGACCATACCCTATAAATCTTCCATCATCAATTACCTCGATGAAACAGATGAGGTTGCTTCAGCGATTGGAGCTGTAAATACCATCCTTATCAAAGATGGAAAACGATTTGGATTCAACACTGACGTATTTGGATTTGCAGAATCATTAACTCCCCTATTAAAGGACAATCATAAAAAAGCGCTTATCCTGGGTTCGGGTGGTGCAGCAAAGGCTGTGGCATACGGATGCCGGCATTTGAATCTGAATTCTCAAATTGTGTCCCGTTCGGGTGATTTTCAATATGACAAGATCGATCAATCTACTATGGAAGAATATTTGATAATTATAAATGCAACTCCTTTAGGCATGTTTCCGGAAAACGAAACCTTCCCAAATATTCCATACCAATATATCACCGGTGAACATATCCTTTTCGATCTGGTCTATAACCCTGAGAATACTGAGTTTCTAAGAAAAGGTAAAGAGCAGGGAGCAGCCACTAAAAATGGGTTGGAAATGCTTCATCTTCAAGCCGCGAAATCATGGGAAATCTGGACAGGCTGATAAAATTTATCAAACCAACAAAATCAATTGGAAATAAAACTTTATTTTCAACATTGATTGAATCCTTCATGCGGTTCTTCACAACTTAAGCTTTCATCCCGATGCCCCTTCAACGTTTCATCAAATGGTTTGCATGGATATTATGCATACTGGTTGGTATCATCCTCTGTCTGAAAAACCTCAGGGAACCGGACATCTGGTGGATGCTGACTACCGGCGATTGGATGCTGGAAAATTCCAAAGTTATTAAAGAGGATGTGTTCTCCTTTACTTTTGCAGGTACTCCATGGATAAATGTGAAGTGGGCATTTGAGATTTTGATCTCTTTACTAAACAGATTGGGCGGGCCGGAGTTTCTAATGACCTTGCAAGCCTTAGTGGTGACC